>CAMHMM010000160.1 GCA_946186215.1 uncultured Ruminococcus sp.
AGTGGTATTGTACAACTCGGAATACATTCTACGATATGCCGCATTTTCTGCTCCATATCATCGGATATACATTCGCAGTCAGTTCTTGGATATGTGAGCAGTTTCTTTTCATACAACGATTGTGCCAGCTCAAGAGTATGCTTTGCGGTAAATCCGTACACATTGTTTGCTTCCTGCTGCAAACCTGACAATGAAAACAACTTCGGACGGTTGCGCTTTTTCTCCGTCTCCTCGACTTTTATTACTACTGCATTTTCTACTGAAATGGATTGTAACGTCCTTTCGCATTCCTCACGCGTCTGATATATTTTTTCCGATACAGCGCCGTTATCAAGCTCTATTCGATAATTGACCGTCTTCTGATGTTCCTTTATCTGCTTGTCACATTCTGCTATGATAGCAAGTAGCGGTGTCTTTACCCTGCCTACTCTGTGAGGATGGTCATCCTTTATCCCATAAAGACGGGACAGATTCATCCCTATCAGCCAGTCGGAATACTCTCTTGCCAGTGCTGCCTGATACAGTCCGTCAAATTCGCTATCATCGGGAAGGTCTGCATGACACTTGTTTATTGCCTCATCTGTCATTAAGTTGCACCAGTGCCTCTTTACTTGCTTATTACAATGGTTTGCATTGTAGATATGCCGAAATATGAGCTCGCCTTCACGCCCTACATCGGTAGCACAGATTCTCTCCGTCACATCGGGAGTTCATCCAGTTTGTAGGTCTTGGAATATCCGTAATTCTGCGGCATTCCCACACCGTAAAGGTGTCCTCTGGCATAGGCTACATAGTAGCCATTACCGCTGTAACAGAAGTTCTTTTTGGTATCATCAAAGATACGTTCTCTTGCGCCGACTGTATGGGCGACTATTGCCGATACGCTCGGCTTTTCACAAAGTATAAGTCGATACATGATATTTCCTTCTTTCTATTGATTTTTTTGTAGTTATGTTGTATACTTGTATTAACACTTAAACGCAGATTTGGCTTTCTTACTGACAACTGATTCAAAGGAGCAAAATATGAAAAATAATCCCGATGTCTATCTCTTGTATGAATACATGGATAAGGTACCGTTTACGGTAAGGATCAAGGTACAGCTGGATTCTTCTGTCAATGCGGACAAACTGACAAAAGCGGCACAGGAAGCTATAACAAGATATCCGTACTTCAGTGTACAAGCTGCTCTGGATCAGGGTGAGAACTACATACTGAAGCATAATGGTAATCCGATATCTGTTCTTCCTGAAAAAGATGAAAGAATAGTTCTTGGCAGTGAAGAAGTAAATGGTCATCTTTTTTCGATAACTTACAGGGATGACTGCATTTGGTTCAACTTCTCTCATTCTCTCTGTGGTGCGACTGGGGGATTATTCTGGGTCAAAACAACACTGTATCAGTATATGATAAAGCAATATGGCGAAATAACTCCTCCGAATGACATAAAGCTTGTCGGCTCTCCTGTTCCGGATGATGAAACTGCGTTTCCCGATGCAGATAAACTTCCGGACGACGAGCCCCTCACCCGCTATAACGGCGGTGACTCTAATCTTACTTTAGGCAGATTCCTGAAATATCTTTTAAACCCATTTGCCAAGGATAACTATTACTATCAGATCGAGATACCCACAAAGGATTTTATGGCTTATGCCGCTGATATAGATGGATCACCAAACACTGTTCTGTCAGCTGTTATGTTCAAGGTCGTCTCACAAATAGTCAAAGAAAAGAAAGATACACATATTTCTGTGAGGGTCGCAGCTGATTACCGTTCTGATATTGGTGCTGCTCTCTCTTACCGTGATTTTGTACGCTTTATCCATATCAAATATGATTGGAATATGAAAGATGAATCCATAGCGAAGCTCAATATGCGTGCAAGAGGAGCTATTATTTCCCAGAATCAGCCTGAACTGAGTTATGAAAGGTTCAAAAAGCTGGAAAAGGTACATAACGGAATTGATCAACAGCCTGATCTGAAGTCTAAAAAATCCTTTGCCTCCAAGAACAGCACTTTCCGCTCGGATCCTCGTGACAACTGCACTATCAGCTATGTCGGAAAGATCGAATGGGGTGATATGCAGCAGCATATCAAAAACATCTATACTATCACAGACGGTGACCTGATGCTCGAAGTGAACGCCTTACAGGATCATTTCTGCATTACTTTTCAGTTGATAAACAAGGATCGCAGACCGTTGGATGTGTTTTGTGAGATACTTGATCATGAAAAGATACCATATACTGTATCCGGACAATATACGCGCTATATGCCCAGGATAAAACTGCCACATAAATAATGATTTGATTTCATGACTTTCATTCCTTTCATTTGACAATGGGTGTGAATTTATAGTATAGTGATATACATCGTTTTTGACATTATCATGGAGGACTTATGAAACACAGTTTTGATACATACAGACTTTATGCGGATGAAACACATTTTTCCTATGCTGTCAGAGTTCGTGTTGTTATGAAAGATACGGTGGATAAAGATATACTCGAAAAAGCTGTAAACCGTGCTATCAGGCGTTATCCTTATTTTGCCGTAAAGGTCAGACTTGACGAGGACGGAGCATACATCCTCCCGCACAATGATAAACCCGTGGCAGTTATCACCTCATCACGTTCTCTGCCCGATCTTGGCAGCAAGGCTGTAAATGGTCATCTTCTCTTTGTTGACTGCAAGGGGAAAAACATATATTTCAACATAAGCCATTCCTTGTGCGGCGGTAAGGGGTTTATGCCGTGGGTCATGACAAATGTATATGAGTATGTTTCGGAAAAATACAATGTCAAGCCTTATGCACCTGCTGTAAATAAATGGGACAGTGAATTGCTCCCGACAGAAACCGCAGAACCGTCACTTCTCAGTCTTACCGATGAACCGCCGATATACAGCTACAAAAGCAAAAAACCTGTTGTAATGATCAAAGATTACCTTGAAGGTATGTATCATCCGCTGAAGAAAAATAATAACTACAGGATATTCACCATTGAGCAGAAAGCGCTCATACCTTTCATCAAGGCGAACGATTCCAGTGTTGCATCATTTTTCCTCATTGTAATGGCAAAAGCGCTTGACAAGGTACTTCCCGAAAAGTATCGTGTCATCGGTGGTGAAACTGCACATAATCCCCGTGAGGGTCTCGGCATGCCCGATACCCATGTGGATGTTCTCAGCCATGTACATATCGACTATGACAGAGAGCTTTTAAAACAGGATATGGAAAAGCTGGGTACCATGACAAGAGGACAGATCATCCTCCAGACCGACCCCTCCGTAAGCCACAATGAGCTGAGAAAGATCTTTGAAATGCGCGAGAAACTCGACCGCATAAAAGGTCTTGATGCCAAAAGAAAATATATGGCAAAGCATGACCCTTCCAACAGCAAGGATGCAGTTCACGGCACCTTCATTTCCAATTACACAGGCTATTATGACTGGGGCGAGCTTGCCGATTATGTTGAATCCTATGTGATAATCGTTGCCGGACATCTCCTGCTTGAGATCACATCACTTGCGGATAAGATCTTTGTCAGCTTTATGCAGGTCATCAAAGATGATAAATATGCCAATGCGTTCTCTGATATTCTCAATGAACTGGGCATACCTCACACCGTAGAAGGCCCATATATGAAAAATCAGTCATGGCATTTACTCCCGAAGAAATAAGAATATGCTGCCGGAGGTGTACACAATGGATACTTCAAACAAACGTTCTGAATTCCCCGGTCTTACAGGAAACATGCTGAAGATCATTGCCATTATTGCCATGACGATAGACCATATAGCTTGGATGGGAATAGAAACTTATGCTCAGGCTGAAACACCTCTTCAGATATTCCTGCATTGCATCGGACGATTGACGGCACCGATAATGTTTTTCTTTGTAGCAGAAGGCTATCACCATACACACAGCTTCAATAAGTATCTCGGGCGGATGGCTCTGCTGGCTTTTGTAAGTCACTTTGCTTTCTGTTTTTTTGCCCAGCCCAGTTTCAATCCGTTTGAAAACATGATTTTTAATCAGACCAGTATCGCATGGCCTCTCATGTGGGGATTGATATTGCTTAAAATCTGGGATATCGAAAGGATAAATACGCCCATCAAAGTGCTTATAACCATAGCTGCCTGTCTTCTCACCTTCACCTCCGACTGGAGCTGTGCAGCACCGCTTGCGATACTTATGATCGGGCGCAGCCGAGACAATTTCCACAAACAAATGCTGTGGCTGATGTCAATAGTATCTCTGTATGCCATAGCTTTCTTCATTATCAACAATCATATCTATGGTATGCTCCACCTTGCCTGTTGGTTCACGGTGCCGCTTTTGTCTCTTTATAACGGAAAGCGCGGAGAATGCCGTTGGATAGGGAAATTCTTTTACTGGTACTATCCTGTACATATGACACTGATTGGCATTGCGTTAAAGATGCTTCCGATTTTTTGATTTTTATTGGCTTATAAAGGAAATTGATGATAGAGCAGTATACCTGAACGGCTGCGGCTGCGAAACGTATTCCATAATGCAACGAAAATCGATTTTACAGGAGTAAAACTAAATGAAAACAAAACATCTAAAAATTTTGTGCAGCACAGTTTTACTTTTATGTATAGCAATTATGACGGTTCTTACACTGAATAATGCTTATTCAAAGCCTGTTATAGGTGGTGTGAGTATTTATACAATATTATTCAGTTTCAAACAGATTATCTCTTCTTTAAAGGGCATTTTGATTTCCGGACTAGGATTATTATCTTTAATAATCCTAGTCGTGTTATCAGTGAGAAATAAATTCTGATTTATAGCTGGTAATTACTTCTTTTCTTTAAGTTTCAGCTCATCACTGTACCTTACATACGCAAGCCCTCCGCTTATAACGCATATCAGCAGCACATGGACTGCGCTGTCCTCGACAAGGTCGCTCAGTATCGAAGTCTCTTCGGTATCGGGCGGCTTTTCGTCTTTGTGCCTGAGATCATCAACAGTACTGGCGATCGCAGCCAGTATTATAAGGATAGTGAGGATGGCAACATACCTGAACCACTTTTCCTTTTTGTATCGGTCAAAAAAATCCTTGACCTTTGAAATAGCCTGTTTCATCATGTTCCCTCTTCTTTCTTCGTTACCTTATCACCCATAACCGTGTATCCATGTGCATCTGCCACCCTCATCATTCTCTGATAATCTTCGGAATAGCTG
>CAMHMM010000161.1 GCA_946186215.1 uncultured Ruminococcus sp.
ATAATAAACGACAAGGATAGTGTTTATCAGTATCTTACACCTGAGGATGAAAGAAAATTAGCCGAAGCTGCTCCCGAAAAGGCTGCACCACAGCTTGATGAAGAGACTGAAACGCTTAAACGGCTGTTTTCTTTATTCGACAATGTCCGCAGCGATATAGACTATGCTGTGGTATCAAATCTTCTGAAGATAATCGCTATGACTGCGGAAAGCAAAGAGGTGCTTCATGAGAGCGGTTATCATGATACACAGGAAAAGCTGTTCGGTCTGCTGTTTGGCTGTATATTCAAGGAGAATGAAAATGAGTAAAGAACCAAAGAAAAAAGAGGGCATTGCCCGCCTGATGGAGCTTGCAGGCACAAAGAAGGCGGGACTTACCGCTGCCTGCACACTCTCGGTGCTGTCAAGCGTATTTAAGATCATACCGTTTTTTACGATATACTGCATATTGCAGGATATCATAAAGTGTTTTTCAAACGGACAGACATTTTCATTCGGAAATGTAAGTCAACTTGTCATAATTACCGCTGCCAGTGCTGTGTTTTACGGTGTATGCGCATATTCATCGGCAATGCTTTCTCACTCAGCTGCATTTGATATCTTGTATGAACTGAGGATGAAGCTCATGGAGAAGATGGGGAAAATATCATCGGGATACTATACATCAAATACACAGGGAAGTATAAAAAAACTGCTTATAGAAGATGTGGAGCAGATAGAGATCTTTATTGCGCACAGTATGTGTGAGGTCGCAGCAGCGATTGCTACGCCGCTATTCACGATTATTGTGCTGTTTACGGTTGACTGGAGACTTACGCTTGTTTCACTGCTCCCGATAGTGTTTTCGTTTATTATACTTGCAGCGGCGCTCAAAAAGCCTGATGGTGCAAAGCATCAGAAAAATATGGCAGACTGCAAGGCGGTGATGGAAGGTACGATAATAGAATACATACACGGGATGTCAGTGATCAAGATATTCGGAGGAACAAAAAACGCATTCAAGCGGTTTGAGACTGATATGAACAGCTTTACGAAGGCTGTGCATGATACGGCTTATTACAATGCAAACGGAATGGGTATGTACTATGCCTTTTTTGGAGCACAGGTGCTTTTTCTCCTGCCTGCTTCAATTATTATGCTGAATAACGCTGAAAACTATTATGAAGTACTGCCGAAGATACTTTTCTTTCTCGTTATATGCGCAGGGCTGAAAGAGCCGCTTGAAAACATGATGAATGTATCAATAGACAGTACAAAGATAAATGTCGGGCTCAAACGCATAGATGATCTTCTTGCGGAGCCTGAGACAGTTCTTGTCGGGAATGGAAAGAAACTAAACAGTTATGATATAGCTTTTGATAATGTTTCGTTTACATATCCGAACAGTGATGTAAAAGCATGTGATAGGGTTAGCTTTTGCTTACCGCAAGGAAGCTGTAATGCTCTTGTAGGGCCGTCGGGCGGAGGAAAATCAACTATTGCACAGCTGCTGATGCACTTTTATGAGATAGATGAGGGCACAATAAGGGTAGGCGGGACGGATATCCGCGAAATTACACATTCGGAGCTGGTAAATAATATTGCCTATGTTTTCCAGGACACGTATCTTTTCAATGACACGATAGAAAACAATATCCGTATGGGAAATAAAAAAGCCTCATACGATGAGGTCAGGGCTGCAGCTGAAGCTGCGAATATATCGGGGACTATTGAAGCCCTGCCCGATGGATATAACACGGTAGTATCGGACAGTACGGGACTTTCGGGTGGCGAAAAGCAAAGGATCGCAATAGCAAGGGCAATACTGAAAAATGCCCCTGTCATAGTGCTCGATGAGGCTACAGCCTATGCAGATGCTGAAAACGAAGCTAAGATACAGGCAGCGTTTTCAAGGCTTTCAGAAGGGAAAACTGTCATAATGATAGCTCACAGATTAAAGACCATACAGAATGCGGATAATATCCTTGTTATGAACAATGGCCGGCTTGAAGCAGTCGGGACTCATGACGAGCTGATGGAAAACTGCTCTTTGTATAAGGATATGGTAGCTGCGAATGAACGCCGTGACAGCTGGACCATGAGAAAGGAGGCAGTATCATGAACGGAAAAGAGCATTTTTCAAAATGGTTGGATATAATAACCTACGGCGACAGAAAAAAATATTCAAAGTTCGTCGCATGGCTTTTTCTTGATAGCTTTGTTGCTTCAATACCTTCAAGCATACTTATGATCGCGGTATATCTCTTTCTTGCACCAGTTCTTGACAGCTCACTGTGCTATGAGCAGAAACCTTTCTGGATACTTACGGGAATACTTCTTATACAGACAGTTCTTTATGCCATTGTCCGAAGGAAATCATATCTTGATATATGTGTAGGTCATGTTTCGGCACAGCAGGAGGAAAAGCTGCGCCTCGGTGATAAGCTGAAAACACTGCCTATGGGTTTCTTTGCAACACATGATGCTGGTGAGCTCTCAACACTCCTCATGCGCAACTATGAGGAGATAGAAAATCTTTCTTCAAGCATTGCCGCAAACGGAACGGTCATTGCTATAAGACTGCTTATTGCTATGATCATACTCAGCATATTCAACATAAAAATGGCTGCGGCGATGTTTATCGTGATACCTCTTGCAGTGCCGTTTGCAGTGATGAGCTATAAGAGAGTAGCATATACAAGTTCGGAGCTTATTGCCATACAGCAGCAGACAGCCGCGAATGTGATAGAATATGCGGGAGGGATAACGACTTTACAAGCCTATGACTGCACGGGCAGCGAATTTGACAGGCTGAAAAACAGCTTTGCAAAGCTCCGTGATGATTCAAAAAGACAGGAGAAGGCAGGCGGTGCGGTATCTATGTACGGCAGAGCTGTGCTGTTTCTCGGGATAAGCGTAGTAATGGGAGTAGGAGCTCTGCTCCTTTCAAAGGGAGAGATAACGCCTTTCTTTTACATAATGTGCCTGCTCGCTGCTTTGCAGGTCTATGAACCGATAATGCAGCTGCTTGTGTTCATTATCAGCATGGCAAGGATAGATCAATGTGTTGACAAGCTGATCGCACTGAAAGAAGAAAAAGAGCTTGATGTGGATGATCCTCCGAAATATGCGGAGCACAGCGATATTTCCTTCAGAAATGTCCGATTCGGATATGACGAAAATGATGAAGTGATAAAGGGAATCAGCTTTGATATACCCGAAAAAAGATTTGTGGCACTCGTAGGCTCATCAGGTTCAGGAAAGACTACTATTGCAAGGTTGCTTGCACGCTTCTGGGATATACAGAGCGGTGAGATAAGAATAGGCGGTGTGCCCATAACTGCTATGACACAGGAACACCTGCTTTCAAAGATAAGCATGGTGTTTCAGGATGTATATCTTTTCAAGGACACTATTGAGGAGAATATCCGTATAGGAAAACCCGATGCATCAAAGGAAGAAATATATGCAGCCGCCAAGACCGCAGCCTGCCATGAATTTATAATGTCGCTGCCTGATGGATATGATACTATGGTAGGAGAAGGCGGTTCGACACTTTCGGGCGGTGAAAAGCAGCGCATTTCCATTGCAAGGGCGATACTTTCCGATGCTCCTATTGTTTTTCTCGATGAAGCCACTGCAAGCCTTGATCCTGAAAACGAAGTCCAGATACAGCGTGCTATAGATGAACTCGTAAAAAACAAGACTGTTCTTGTCATAGCTCACAGACTAAGCTCAGTAATGAATGCAGACAGCATAATAGTCCTCGATGGCGGCAGGATCATAGAGCAGGGAACACATGATGAGCTTTTAACGAAAAACGGCAGATATGCCGCATTATGGAATGAACAGCAGACTGCAGGAAACTGGAGGCTGGCATAAAACGCTTATCTGTCATCTGCTGATGCGTTGATCTGTTCTATCCAGTTGCAGATAGTATCAAGAACCAGCTTGCCGTTGCCTACATTGCAGTGGTTCTGTGCATCTTCCTTATCGGTGAAAAGTCGGAAGGTTAGACTCTTGACATTTGTGAGCATACTTATCTCACGCCCGATAAGATGATAGTCGATAAAATGATCATCGTTCGCACCGATTATCAGCATATCCTGTGTTATCCTGTCGGCAACGGGAGCAAGATCATATGCTTTCAGCTTTTGGGCATAGGAATATGCATCTTTCGCTTCATAAGCATAGCAGCCATGCTTTATTCCCCAGTCGATTATTGGTGAGCTTTTAGCTTTTTTGTTAAAAACAATATTGAGCAAAGTCCGTGCGTGGAGCTTCATAAATGTATGAAATGCTCTCTGTACGGGCTTTGGCTGCATACTCACCAGAATATCCTGAAAGCATGGGAATACAGACCATGCCACGACCTTTGTTATCCGCTTATCGAAAGCCGCTGCTCTAGGCGCAAGATAACCGCCGAGGGAAATGCCTATTATCGTAACATCTTTCATATCGAAATGATCGAGTACAGCTTTGACGGGCTTTTCCCATTCGTGTGTGAAGTGCATACCCTGCATACGCATAACGCCGCCCTGCCCGGGACCTTCAAACATATACACCTCGAAGCCTTTTTCCTGCAGATACAGTACGGTAAAGAGAAATTCCTCAAAATAACTGTCATTTCCGCCGTGGATAAGTATAGTTCCACGGCTTTTTCCTTCGGGAACAAGGTGCATGACAGGCAGCTTTACATTTTCGTATGGTACAGACAGCTTTTTGATACGGGGGTGCGTGCCTTCAAAAAAGTCTGCATAATACTGATAAAACAGCTTTGTCGCAAGCTCATAGTATTTCTTTTTGTCGGGATCGCCGTCATACATGAAAAATTCGCTCATCCTGTAATATGCGACAGCATTGTCGATGCGCTTTTCTTTCATGGCTGTATCGCCAAGCCTGATAAGCTCACGCTTCCAGTCGGCACTGTTGTGTATCTTAGCAGCAACAGGCTTTACATCTTCGAGCCTTCCGCCGTCCCAGTTTATAAGACGGTTGAGCTGATAGTCAAAATTTCTCTCATTGTTAAGCTTATATACGCCTTTTTTCAACTTGATGGGGCGGGTAACATCATATTTTTCCATAAAAAAGCTCCTTATCACAGTATATGATAAGGATAACACTTTTTTCGGAATAATACTTTCAAATAGATGCTAACTTTTGATAAATTCGGAAAAAGAAATGCCAAACATACGCTTGCATGTGGCAGCAAGGTGC
>CAMHMM010000162.1 GCA_946186215.1 uncultured Ruminococcus sp.
GGAGCATGTCGTAGGAGAGCTGTATGCCGCACGCTACTATACCGAGGAAAAAAGGCAGACCATCACAAAGATCTGCGATGATATGAAGTCTGAATACTATGTGCTGATAGACGGCGCAGACTGGCTTACAGCAGAGGGAAGGGCACTTCTGAAGGAAAAGCTTGATAAGATGGAATTTTTTATCGGTGCTGATGAGCCTCATGAGATAGATCCCGCTGATGCCGATGTGATAAAAGGCTCTGTACTGCAGACCTTGATCAGCTTCAGCTCATCCGGGATCAAAAAGCAGTTTGAAGATCTTGAAAAGCCGCCTTCACACAACGGATTTGAACTGATGGCTGCGAGCACCATAAATGCCTGCTATTCACGGCACCACAACTGCATCAATATCACAGCGGGCATCACAAACTATCCCATGTACGATGAAAATGCTGATTATTACACTAATCTGGGCAGGATAGGCTCAATTATCGGCCATGAGATCTCCCACGCCTTTGACAGCGGTGGAGTAAAATACGATGCCAACGGAAATCTCCGTCCCGATGCCATGCCCGAGGCTGATATAAAGGCTTTTGAGGAAAGACAGCAGAAGGTGATAGAGTATTACGATTCCTTCACGGTGCTGGGAAGCCATGTAAAGGGAAAGCTCACACTTGCTGAAAATTTTGCGGATATAAGCGGTGTGCAGTGCGCTCTTGCGATAGCCAAAACTCTCGAAAACCAGAAAACCGTGCTTGAAAACTATGCCCGTGTGTGGATGAGCCTTGAACAGGATACCCTGGCAAAGACCATGCTCGAAAATGATGTGCATGCGCCGTCTATGGTACGCATAAATGCAGTAGTAGCCTGCTTTGATGAATTCTATGATATATACGGAGTCAAAGAGGGAGATCCTATGTATGTAGCTCCCGAGGAAAGGGTCCGCAGGTGGTAATATGCTTCTGAAATATACACTCAAGAATATTTTTTCAAAGCCCGGCAGGCTCATCATCATAATGATATGTATGTCCGTAGCGTGCTGTGCCGCTTTTGTGGCTGTCGATTTCGGCGGCAGCATGAAAGGACTTATGCAGAATATGCTGGGCAGTCTGGGCGGTACCTCTGATTATATAGCGACCTACAGAGGGACAGACGGTATCACAGACAAGACCTTTGAAGGAATGCCTGAATGCAGGTATGTAGGATTTAAAGGCTTCACAAAGCAGGAGTACAGACGGGATGAAAAGCTGTACACCTATGCCATAACGGACACGATATCCATATACACCTACACTGATGCGGAAAACGCACGGCGTATGAATATCATTCCCGGTGAAGCTATCTGTTCAAACGGCGAGGCGGCCATAGGAAAAAGATACAGCGACAAATACGGGTATAAAGTGGGAGACACCATATTTCTTGAAGACATTGAGAATAACGAACATCCTTTCACCGTAAGCAGTGTCTTTGAAGAACCCACATCATCATCAATCAGATATATGGTGGTGATCACATCTGAGGATTTTACAAGCCTGCGCGGAGAAAGCCCGTTTATAGGAGCATATATTGATGTGCTCAATGATGACGAGCGCGATGAGTTCAAGGAGCGCATGGAAAAGGAACGCCCCAATGTATCAATGATGAATATGTTTTTCACTGCCGATCAGCTCCAGTTATATGATGAATATGCAAAGATAGTGTTTCTGGTCTTCGTGCTGGTTTTTGTCCTTGTTCTCTTTGTAATGGTGAGCTTTACCGAAAAGATCATTACAGAAAGGATGTCGGTCATCGGAACGCTGCGCAGTATAGGTATGTCCATGCGAAAGACCACCTTCATACTTCTGTTTGAAAATGTGCTCTACGGAGCCAGCGGCAGTATTCTCGGCCTGATAATATATCTGATCGCAAGACAGGTCTATTTCCACTTAAACGGAGATGCCTTCGGTATCAGCGCTTCGGATGTAAAGATCACATGGCCGATGGTTCCTGTTGTTATACTTTGCGCTGTACTGATACAGGTGCTTATTCCTCTCAAGGAGGTACTCAAGGCCGTAAATACCTCTATAAGAGATATCATATTCGACACCCGTGACAGTGAATACAAGATATCCCTCAAAAAGACTGCTGCAGGTGCGGTATGTATAGTGCTCGGCCTGACACTCGGTTTTTCATCCAAGATCGCCTATGTGTCCGGCACAGGCATACTTCTCATAATAGTCGGTGCTGCATTTTCCATACAGTTTATCGTAAGAAAGCTCACTCTTTTTCTTTCCGGAGTGTTCGGGAAAAGGAATATGCCTGTAGCAGAGCTTGCCGCAGCTGAAACAGGCAGCAAAAAGCCCAATTCGGGCAATGCTGTCCTGACCGTTGCCGCGGTATCAGCCGCAGCAGCTATATTCATTGTGGTAAATTCCATGATCGTTACATTAAACAAGGTGCCGTATGATGCAGACATAATCGTGACTGCAAATGCCCTTAAAACTGCGAAATATGATTATCTGCAGGAGATCGGGGGTGTCTCGGATCTGGAGCTTATCTATAATGATGCGGAAACAATAAAGAGCTTAAAGGATGATCACGAGTATGATGTGAGTATCCTGTCCCTGCCCTCCAAAGGAATGTTCAGGTCAATGGGAGAGCTTCCTTCCGGGATAGGGAAGTATGAAATGCTCATAGACGAACCGGCGGCAAACAAAATGGGACTGGCAGAAGGCGACACCGCAGAGATCATTTTCCATAGCTCCAGTGTATTTCCGATAAAACAGACACTGACCGTAAAGATGATAACGAAAGAGACATTTTTCGCCTCGGAAGGCACACTGGTGCTTTCACAGGATCTGTACAAGGAGCTTTTCGTAGACAAGCCTGCTCTGATACTTATAAAGGCAGACGATACAGCTGCTGCCATGAAAGCTGTTGAGCCCACATTTACCTCCGGTGAATATGTACAGACACTGCAGGAATACATCAAGGAATCCAAAAAGCAAAGCCAGAAGCTCGTAGCTGTAATGCTCGCCATAATGGCAGCATCCATTGCGATGACTCTGATAGGTATATCAGGAAATCAGCTGATAGGCTTTGAAGCCCGCAAGAAGGAATATGCAATGCTTCATTCCTGCGCCTGCTCACAGTCAAAGATAATACGGCTCATCCTTGCGGAAAATGCGATGCTGTTCGGTATATCCTGCATTGCGGCGGGTATGGTGTGCATCCCTGTTTCCGTACTGATCTCAAGGATACTCCGATATACTAATCTGGGCATAAATATTGATATAAAATACAATATGCTGTTCTTATGCATCATCGCCCTCTGGCTGATAACGATGCTCACATCACTGTCGCCGATAAACCGCCTTAAAAAAATGAATACCGCTATGGAACTCAAATACGAATAAAGGAGAACACTATGGAACCGATAATGAAAGCAGAGCATATCAGCAAGACCTTCGGAACGGGAGAAGCGGAAACAAGAGTGCTCTCCGATGTTTCACTGGAGATACAGAAGGGCGAATTCGCCTCGCTTATGGGTGAATCGGGCAGCGGAAAATCCACGCTTTTATACCTCATGGGCGGTCTTGATACACAGTATGACGGCAATATCTATATCGCAGGGCAGAAAATGACCGGGATGAAAGAATCGGAAATGTCCGCACTCCGTCTTTCCAAAATAGGCTTTGTATTTCAGTTCTACAATCTGATACAGAACCTGTCCGTTGAGGATAATATCCTGCTGCCAATAAAAATGGCAGGAAAGGCCGTACCCGGGTACAAGGAAAAATTAGAGGATATACTGGAAATAACAGGCCTTACCGCAAAGAGAAAGTCAAAACCCTCACAGCTTTCGGGCGGTCAGCAGCAGAGAGTGTCCATTGCAAGAGCCGTCCTTTCCGAGCCCGAGATACTCCTTGCCGATGAACCCACAGGAAACCTTGACAGCAAGTCCACAACGGAGATCATGGAGCTTTTCAAGCGTATCAACGCTGAAAAGAACATCACGATACTGCAGGTAACTCACTCCGCCGACACTGCGGAATACGGAAACCGTGTGATACGCCTTGACAGCGGCAAGCTGGTGGGGTAAAAGCAGGAAAATATATTGATATAATAGCCGCCGCCGTTCTTATCAAGCCATAAGAACGGCGGTTACGGTCTGTCCCGCAAAAATTCATAATTTATTTATTGATTTGTTCCGCTCAGTGTGATATAATCTGATAAATTCAAAAACGAAAGGAGTTTTTTCGATGACTGTTTTTTATGAGGTAAGCGAAACATAAAACTTAATACCGGCACATAGGCTCGCAGGGGGATACCCCTTTGTTGCTGTGCCATTTTGGTGACCTTTCGTGAATACTATAACTTTCGGTTGTAGCACACTCAAAGGGTGTGTTATTTTTATGCCCAGCCGCAGGAAGCACCCACAATCAAAGGCCGCTTCCTGCGGCATTTCTGTGCCTTTTTGAAGGCACCTCACAGATGAAAGGAGATGTTTCGTATGAGAGTGATTTATATGAAGATGACCATACAAACAATAACGGAGGATACAGGAATTGAATTTAACAGATTACGGCTTTATGCCAGATATGATGCCGCAGGATGCACAGGGTATCCCGGCAAGAGTGACCGCTGTCCACAGAGAGCGGTATGAACTGGTCTGCGAATACGGCGAGGTAAGCGGCAGACTGAAAACAAAGGAATATTACGGCGGCTCCGAGGAATTCCCGACTGCAGGAGATTTTGTGCTCATAAGCTATGAGCCCGACGGCGACAGCCGCATCATAAAAACGCTTCCCCGCAGGACATTTTTCTCCCGCAGGGATCCCACGCCCGGCCGCGGCGAACAGGCAGTTGCCGCAAATTTCGACTATGTATTCATTATGCAGTCGCTCAATCACGATTTCAATCCCAAGCGCCTTGAACGGTATCTCACCCTTGCATGGCAGTCGGGAGCGACACCCGTTGTGATACTGACAAAGGCGGATATTGCAGATGATCACCTGTCGTATATCCAGACTGTGCAGGCTCTGGCAGCAGGTGTGGATATATACGCCGTAAGCTCAAAAAGCGGTGAAGGCCTCAATGCCCTCGCACATTACACGGCACCCGGAAAAACAATAGTTTTTCTCGGTTCTTCGGGAGTGGGAAAATCAAACCTTGTCAATGCCCTTGCAGGCGAGGATATAATGGCTGTGAAC
>CAMHMM010000163.1 GCA_946186215.1 uncultured Ruminococcus sp.
ATCGTCCAGTTGTTGAGAGCATAATGGAGATAGGTATGTGCCTTTGAATCAAGATCCTCAAAGCCGTCAAAATAAAGCTCCAGATCGTTTTTTGCAAGGAATTTTGAAAGAGCCGCTGATTTGCTCAGCACCGTGCCCTTTGCAAAGCTCAGATCCTTTGTGTGGCTGACACTCAGGGAAGTGATCTTGTTGTCTGAATTAACGGTGATGGAGATGGTCTGGCCGTCAACGACAATGTCGTTGTAATAGCGCTTGTAGCGGAAAACTCTGGAGGATTCCGTGTATTCCGAGGTCTTTACTGCGGGAGCAGTGTTGTCCGCATCAGCCTTGTACATGGAGCATATATCGCCGCAGTAGTATTTCAGCGCAGCCCCTGCCAGCTTGTTTGCTTCGTTTACCGAAAGAGCCTTTTTGTCAGAGCTCTTGTTGTCATACATACGGAAGGAGCTGATCTTTCCGGTTTTTGCATCTGCCTGTACATCAAGCGAAACATAGCGCTTTTCATTGTTCACATGGGCGGAGAACCAGATGCCCCAGCCTGAATCATAGTCGGAATTTTCTGAAATATTGAAGGAATCCACATGATATGTATCATCAAAATCAATGTAGGGATCATCCTTGAGTATCTTTTTGAACTGCTCGGAGGTGATCGCATTTTCAAGCTTCTTTACTCCCGCTTTTTCACTGTCGGAAAGCTCATATTTCTTCGATACGCCGCCGGCGTAGGCATTTGCGACCTCAGCTGCTTCAACATCTGCATACGCTCCCTCTTCTTCTACATCATCAGAATCATAGAGGTCGGTGTTCATGAGCCTTCTGCGGTCATCAGCCATGGTGGTGGGCTTGCCTGTGAAGGCGTTGTAGACGAAGGAATTGTCCGGCACATATACGGCTCTTGCGACAGATCTGCCCTGATCGTCATCATATGAGATGCGGTAATGAGGTGTGAGCGTTACTTCAGATGAATATATCTTCTTGATCTGCGCCTGCGAGAGCTTTTTTGAATCGCTTTCAAAGGTGGCGTTTCTCCACCAGCTTGCCGAGAATGAGATAATCTCGCCCGTGTCCTTCCTGAGGCTGATCGAAACGGAATTGTTCTTGACGGTAATGCCGTTGTTCACTCTTTCAAAGGATATCCTCACCGTGTTGTCCGTGATGCTCATATCGCAGTTTTTTGCCCTGAGCTTGCCCTTCATGGTGGGGTTTGCCTTTTCTATCCATGCCAGTGCCATGGATTCATATTTTGCAGCAGTGTACTTTGCGAATGAAGGCTTCGGATCATAGTAGCTGCCGCCTGTGCGGTATGAGGTTATGAGCTTGCCCGTAACAGTCACATAAACGCTCTGGCTCTCATCCTTGGAGTTTTTCCATGTGAGGTTTGCGATATTAACGCCGTTCCTCTTGGATACATTACCGTCGGAGAATGTATCGTATCCTGCGGGAAGCTTTATTCTCGATCTTACGAGAACTATCGCATCCTCGAGTACCTTCTGGTTATCATTGGAGGATGCTGTCTGAGATGCAGAAATGGATGTATCTGCGTAAACAGGCACTGCAACACCTCCCATAAGAATAGTTACTGCAGCGATTGCTGCAACTGCGCGTGAAATTTTCATAATGATATCTCCTTTGCTGCTCGTTATCGGACGGCAGTGTCTGTTCTGTGCATGGTTACACAGCAGTCATTGCCGCGGCAAAAATGCTTTCTATATATAATACAAACGAACAGTCCGGAATTTTTCATTTTTTCAGAATTTTTTTCAGAAAAGCACCGGATAAGGCGTATAAGCTCATTTATGTGCGCTTTATCGTGTGCATTTTATGATCTGATGTAATCTAAAAATGCACCCCTGACGCTCGGTAAGGGGTGCATAACTGACTGAGCAGGGGGCTCACTTGAAATTAACGCCCCATCTTGAAGAACCGATCTTCTTGTAAAGATCCATCTTTATCTGTGTCTTGCTGTGCTTGTAGAGGAACAGTGCGCAGGCAACCGAGATCACCGAACCGACAATAGCGATAACGATACCGCCGCCGCCCTTGATAATCGCAGCACCGAGTATCCAGAAAACTATCAGCCCGACGATGATTATAGGCAGACAGAAGTTTACAAAGGTCCTCTGGTTTATCTTTATATACTTGGCTATCTCAGAAATATCAAAGCAGTCATAGTATCTTGCGATGAACGAATCGGGCTTTACCCAGTTGCAGAATTCCTTGAGCGTTTCAAATCTTTCTGTGAAATCCTGCCCTGTGTTGGTTACTCTGTAGCCTACAAGGTAGCCGCCGCCGGAGTTTTCCTTTGCACTCATGATGTGTACAAGAGTTCCGCATTTAGCCTGATTCTTTCTATCCTTTACAACGAGGTACTTGCAGTCCACAGCCTCGTCAATGGAATTGATCATATTTGCCATAATATCTTCCTTCCGTACAATATGTAGAAACGCACTGTATGTGCAAGATGTCGTTGATCGCATTGTACCGAATACAATCAGTACACAATATCCTTATTTATTATAACATATCATTTAAAAAAATGCAATTAGTATACAGGAAATAAAAGCTGAAAAATATGTACAATAAAAATCAGAGTTTATAGGCACATTGCACAATACAGCGGGTGCAAGGAAGCGTCTTACTCGCTAAATGCTTCATTGAGGCTCTTCACGATCTCGTCTATCTTAGCAACAGACTCGGTGATTACCGCAGAGTTTTCCTTTGTGGATGCAACATTCTTGTCCAGAGAGCCGAATGCCTTCTGTGTGGTCTCAAGTATGTTGACAAGCTGCTCTACGCTTCCCTCATCCATAGGCTTGTTTGCGTTGCAGAACTCGATAACATTCTGGATAAGCGAATTGAGCTCCTGTGATCTTGTGCCGATCTTTTCGGAGGATTTGTCTATGCCGCCCATGCTTTCGGTCACTGCGGAAAGGCTCTGCTGTATCTCTTCGGAAAGTGTGCGGCACTTTTCGGTGAGAGCATTTATCCTTTCGTCGTCTGTAACGCCGCCTGTAGCGTGGTGGTGTGCCCTTGTGAGAACGATGCAGTTCTCGGGCTGGTTTACGCCTCTGTATATTGCAACAGCCATTTCGCGGCAGGTCTTGAAGCCGCAGGCATGGCAGTCAAAGCTGCGCTCTTCCTTGGTGTGCTTGCCCATTTTCTCAAAGATGGGATCAAGCTGAGCATCCGTGGGCATCATGATCGGACGGGAGGGCTTGTAGCTTCTGATGAAGTCCTGAAGCTGGAGCTCATCATCGAACTGCTTGAAGAGCTTGTCATCGCCTCTGTTGAACAGGCCGCTGCCCTTTCTGCGGTTGCGTGCCTCTTCCTCAACGCCCTTCATGGTCTCGAGGATATCAAACACATTCTGCTTTGTTCCGGTGCCGGGGCCTGCGTTGCAGCCGAATTCACAGGAGAGCACATCGAATACCTTCGGGTGCTTGTTCTCTGACATCTTTGCATAAAGATCAAGCTGTGGGAATACGCTGTTTACACCCTCTGCATTAACGATGTTGAGCTCGGGATCATGTACATGGAGAGCATCCCTGAATCCGCCGGGACGGGGATATATAGCACCGATCTGTCCCTGCTGCTCGTCAAAGGGATAGGTATATTCATTTGCGGGAGATGTGGGGATCTTAATGTCGTTTTTCTCAAAGTAAGCCATGAGCTTTCTGATGGTTACATTGTAATCCACAAGACCGGTATCCGCAAATTCATGCTTCTTAGCGATGCAGGGGCTGATAACAGCGATGGGGTTGGTGCGGCGCTGATACTTTCTCAGATATACCGCAGTGCAGAGCTCGGGGCTGTGTATGGGGGAAAGGTTGGTCAGGAGCTTGGGCTGGTATGTTTCAACATACTTTACGACAGCCGAGCACTGCTGTGACACAACATTGCCTATACGCTTTGCCTCGATAGCTCTCAGATGAGCCCATGTGCTGATATCCGCACCGAGAGCGGTGTCGAAGATAAAGCAGCCCTTCTTCTTGAACCAGTCGAGGATGCCCTTCCACTGTGTGGGCAGAGCGGCCTTCATAGCGGTGGATGCGAGGATGATGACCTTGTCGCTCTCGATCCTCTGCATGCAAGCCTCGGTATCGTCGATGTAGTCTCTTGCACCGTGGTTGCAGGTGCGGACACATTCGCCGCAGGATATGCACTTTTCATTGTTGACATTGACAATATACTTGCCGCCGTCAAGCTTTACGGAAACATTTGCCTCAGGTGCGGGACATGATCTGATGCAGGCGTTGCATCCCACGCACTTTTCAGGCTTTACGATGATTGTTTCATTCACAGATATCAACTCCAGAGTATATTAATAAATGTCATATATGGGATATTCCGACATCAGTCGTCATCATCAAGAGAGCTTGCCAGCTTAGCCAGATCGTCAAGGCTGGGGCCTTTCTTGCCTGACTTGTCGGCTGCCTTCTTGTTATCCTTCTTTGCCTCGGCAGGTGCCTTTTCTTCCTTGGCAGGCTCAGCCTCTTCGGTGACATAGGAATTGTCAATGGGCTTGAGCTTGGGCATAGGAGGAAGATCAGGGGATTTGAGCGCGGGATTTACGAACTGAGGAACGCCGCCTGCATTGAGCTTTGCCTTTGCAGTGTTGAGAAGCTCCTCGGACTGGCTGATCTTTTCAAGACCTACCTTTTCGATCTCCTCGAAGGAAGCCCTGAGCTTTGTCACCTGCTTTAAGTATTCCTCAACATCGCTGAGAAGGACACTGCGCATATTGCCGGAGGCTACCTTTGCCTTTTCAGCGTTGTTTGCAGACTCTGCTTCGATTTCAGCGGCACGCTTTTCTGCCTCATAAACGATCATGGCAGCCTTGTTGTTTGCATCGTCCACCATGTTCTCAACGAGCTTTTCGGCATTCTTCTGGATCTCTGCGGCCTTTGCCTCGGAGGTGCGGATAACGGTATCAGCTGCCTTCTGAGCCTCGATGAATACTGCGCCCAGAGCGGAAGCGTCATTTCCTGCGGAAACCAGTGCCAGCTTGGAGTCGGCTTCCTCGAGCTTCTTTTTCTGATCCTCTATCTCCTTGCGAAGATCCTCGATCTCCTTATCCTTTGCCTTTTTCTCGTCATCTGCTGCTTTGAGCTTGTCGGAAAGAGTTTCCTTCTGTACCTGTGCGGCAGTG
>CAMHMM010000164.1 GCA_946186215.1 uncultured Ruminococcus sp.
CCCCTCTCGTCAAGCGACTTATATATCATACCACACACCCAACCAAATGTCAAGCGCTTTTTTCACTTTTGTCGCATATTCTATATCTTTTTCGTTTTTACTATATCCGGTTGTGCAAATCGTTTAGTTTTTCGCTTGTTTTCGTCTTTGATGTATACTGTATACAGTTCAACTGATCCCCGTTTTCAGCTCTGCTTTTTCCCTTTTTTTCGTGATTTTCAAAAAATTTTTTGAAAATCACGAAAAAAATCCCCGAAACGACAGGTCGTTCCGAGGTACTATAATAGTTTTCCAATATCACCAAAATGCCGGTTAATGTCTTGAGCCTATCCGTCATGATATTTGCAGACGCATATACAATAAAATGATCAGCCCGGGATGCCTCCGAGAAATCCGATGAGCAGCACAATGCCGCCGATAGAGGTAAGTACCAGTATACTACCATAAATTATCAGCAGGATGGTGCCGAATTTGCTTTTGTACTTTATCCGCGCTATGACCGCAAGCACCCACGCCGCAATATAGGATGCAATATCGATAAGGCCTGCAAAAGCATATGCAGCAGCTGTCGTCCCTGAAATATCACCGTTCATGAATATGCCTGCTATCAGAAAAGTCACGACAGGCATCACAAACATGAGTATAAGCGAGATAATACATAATCTGTTTGCGTCTTTGTCTGACATTGCGCCGATCAGCCCCTTTAATGTTATTTGGAGTGCGTAGTTGAGATCATTCCGCTATCAAGATATGCATAAAGCATAGCCCACATATCACGGTCTGTATTCATATACAAAGACTCTTCAAGCTCGCCGAGCCTGCCGCTGAATTCATCGTATAGTTCATCATAGCCGTCCTCGTTTCCCCTGCCTTCAAGGAGCGGCGAATAATGCATATCAAGGCGGAGAGCCTCCGAAAGTATATCCGCATCTGCTTCATCGCCAATGGCACGGAATGCATCAATTATCCTCTGATACCGTTCTGTCGGAATATTGCCGGTATAGGGCGTGAAAAAGCCCCCCATAACACATTCCGAATCAAAATCTATGATGTGCATCGCATTCTGCAGAAAATCATCACATTCAAGCCGCTGCTCCTCATCATAACTATACATTTCAAGCGCCAGCTTTTCGCAAAGAGCTTCACCCGAAAGCCCTTTGGTATCCATCTCACTTCCGTCGAGCCATTTCATCCTGTTTCGCCTCCGTAAATATGCTGTCAGATGAAGTATATCCCCGCTGCAAGGTATACGCCGATGCCCGTCATTATTATCCCCAGCACAAGCCCGATTCGGCTGCACAGCTCCGCATTTCTGTCAAACACGCGCCTGCCCTTTGTAAACACTACCATAACGGATTTTTCCTGCTTGTAGAGGATATCCTTGAACGCCACCTCACCCGGGAACATATTCGGGTACTCCTCGCCGTCTATGATATAGAACACCCTGTCCAGCGAGCCCCAGTAATTCTTCTCCGTGCGGGAATAATGCGCCTCTACGCGCTTTGCGCCGATCATCATGATATTCGTAACCACGAAAAACACCGTTGTGCCCGCCACCAGAATGAACATACCGGCGAAGATCACCGACAGTATTATCCATTTGCTCACACCCAGTATCCACAGAATCAGCAGTATTATGATCGCACCCAACAGCAGACTCATGAGATCACCGCCTTTTAAACTATAGGGCAACAGAGGCGCACTGCCCCCGCTGCCCGTATGGATTTCCCGATAAATTTCTTATGTAATTCTGCAAGTCAGACTTACTTTTTCTGCATCAGCTTGACCATAACGGCCTTCTGTGCATGGAGACGGTTCTCAGCCTCGTCGAATATCTCATTTGCGTGAGCCTCGAATACCTCTGCGGTGATCTCCTCGCCCCTGTGTGCGGGCAGGCAGTGCTGCACCATTGCATCGGGCTTTGCGGCAGCCATTACGCTGTCATTTACCTGATAGCCCTTGAATGCTATGCGGCGCTTCTCGGCTTCGCCCTCCTGTCCCATGGATGCCCACACATCTGTAAATACTGCGTCTGCATTCTCCGCAGCCTTTTCGGGAGATGTGGTAAGGGTGAATTTATCGCCGTATGCCTTTGCAAATTCAAGAACATCCGCATGGGGCCTGTAGTCGTCGGGGCAGGCAACAGATACGCTCATACCGGCTGTAAGGCCGCCTACGATGAGAGAGTTGGCCATATTGTTGCCGTCGCCGATATATGCCATTTTGAGCCCGTCAAACTGTCCCTTGTACTCCCTTATCGTCATAAGGTCAGCCAGTACCTGACAGGGGTGGCAGTAATCGGTAAGGCCGTTGATTATGGGTATCGTGCCGTACTGTGCAAGGCTTTCTACCTCAGCCTGCTCAAAGGTACGGATCATGATGCCGTCAAGATAGCGCGAGAGCACCCTCGCAGTATCCTCCACAGGCTCGCCCCTGCCTATCTGGAGATCACGGGATGAAAGGAACAGCGCATTGCCGCCCAGCTGATACATTCCCGTCTCGAAGGATACCCTTGTTCGGGTAGAGGACTTCTGAAAGATCATGCCCAGCGTCTGCCCTTCAAGAAGGCGGTGGGGTATTCCATGCTGACGGTCGTATTTGAGCTGATCGGCAAGGTTGAGTATATCGGTTATATCCTGCTGAGTAAGATCAGCCATTTTAAGAAGATGCTTTTCCATTACTGTTCCTCCAAAATATTCTTGAGTATCTCTATCCCCTTGTCGATCTCCTCATAGCTTATCGTAAGGGGCGGCAGCAGACGGAGCTTATCCTTTGCGGTGAGTATCAAAAGCCCGTTTTCCGCAGCTTTAGCCAGCACCTCGGGTGCCTTTTTCGTTTTAAGCCTGATGCCCATCATAAGGCCGATGCCGTCAACGCCCTCTACCTCGGGTATCTCCAGCAGCTTTGTCGTGATATAATAGCCCTTCTGAGCCACCTCGTCAAGGAAGCCCGCGGATGTCACCGTGTCGAGGACTGCCAGCGCACCTGCGCATGAAACAGGGTTGCCGCCGAATGTAGAGCCGTGCATACCCTTTCCGAGAACATCGGCGCATTTTTCGCCTGCAAGGCAGACACCCATGGGAAGGCCGCCCGCAATGCCCTTTGCAAGAGTGGTCACATCGGGCTTTACTCCGAAGCGCTCGGATGCAAGGAAGGTGCCCGTCCTGCCGACACCCGACTGTATCTCATCGGCGATAACGAGGATATCCTTTTCGCCGCAGATGCGGAAGATATCATCAACGAAATCCTTGTTGAGAACATTGATGCCGCCCTCGCCCTGTATGAATTCGATCATAACCGCGCAGATGGTCTTATCCTCATCAAGGAGCTTTTCAAGTGCGGCGCAGTCATTGGCGGGAGTGTGTACGAACCCCGGTGTGAACGGGAAGAAATAATTGTGGAACACATCCTGGCCTGTTGCAGAAAGGGTGGTGACCGTCCTGCCGTGGAAGGAATTCACAAGGGTGACTATGGTCTGCCTGCCCTGACCGTATTTATCAAAGGAATACTTCCTTGCGATCTTTATTGCACATTCGTTTGCCTCAGCGCCCGAATTGCCGAAGAACATATTTTTGCAGCCTGTGACAGCACAGAGCTTTTCTGCCAGCTCAGCCTGCACCTTTGTATAGAAATAATTGGAGGTGTGCTGGATGGAGCGCACCTGAGCGCAGACCGCATCAGCCCACTTTTCGTTGCAGTAGCCCAGAGAGTTGGTGCCTATGCCGCTGCCGAAGTCGATATACTCCTTGTTGTCCTCGTCACAGGCATATTCGCCCTTTCCCTTGTCGAGAACGATGGGCAGCCTGCCGTAGGTATGCATAACATGGCTGTCGAATTTATCTATCGTAGAAGACATTTTTATTCCTCCTTACCAAAGACTTGCGGCATTTTCGGAAATGACCTTCTTATCCTTGGTGTATTCATATTCAAAATAAGTCCTGCCGTAGGGGGTGAGATCAAGAGTGCCCGTGATAAGAGCGCTCCTGCAGAGATCGGCCGCCTGCGGCTCACTGATATATGTGTTCATCAGCTCTGTCTGGCTGTTGTCGGCAAGTCTGATAAAGAATGCTCTCCACTGGGTGCTGTAGCCCGCGCACGCCGCTTCTGCGATATATGCGCAGCTTTCGCTGGTATTGAAAAGTACTCTCATATCTATCACCTGCTTTCAGGGGAATTCTCCCGCGATCTTTTTTCTCATTTAACCAAATACGAGACATGCCCGCATTGAATATAATCAATTATACTATGAAAACCGCAAAAGTCAAGGGATTTTGCATATTTTATAAAATAATTCACATTCCGCCCGATTTATACGCTATATATCGTATAATATGCATGGCATGATGTATATTATGCAGTATACCACTTACTGCCTGTCAAATATAAAAAGCGGACCGAATGATCGATCCGCGTAGATCTCATAACCGCCTTGCCGCCGTGTGGAAATCAGTAACCCGCTGTCAGCAGGTGGGCAACAGCCCGGCAGATTCACGCTCCCTTCGTCCGTTGCTCCGCACATCTAATGCGGCGGGAGGTCTGCAATCCACTGTCGGAGACTGAATCCCTATTAAGAAATGTGGGTCCGCATATACCACACTCTATCGGTCAAGGCAGAAGTTGGTAAGAAAAGGGTATATGATCACTTTTCTTAAGTATCATTATACCATAAATGAACTGTCAATTCAATGACTAAAACAGCTTAAATGCATTCATTATTTTTGTGCATTATGACAATTTTGTTTACAATTTGGTATGGACACTGACTGTCAGTGCGCGATCGGGTGATCTATCACCACGCGGCGAAGCTCACAGTTGCCCATATAGAAATCACGGTAGCCCTCAACGGTCAGGTTTGAAGCATAGCACTCTATGATGCGGCATATCCCGCCGTGGCACACAAACAGCACCGTAGAATCAGGGTACTTCCTGTAGACCTCGTCGATAAAGCCGTATGTCCTTGCAGCAAGATCAAAGGCGGATTCCCCGTTCGGGAAACGGTGGCACAGATCAGATCGGAAGAGCACACGTCTGAACTCCAGTCACATAGCGACATCTCGT
>CAMHMM010000165.1 GCA_946186215.1 uncultured Ruminococcus sp.
CTCGACGAGCCCACCAACCACCTTGATATCCAGACAAGAGAGGTGCTCGAGGAAGCCCTTGCGGAGTATACGGGCACTATCATTCTGGTATCCCACGACAGATATCTACTCAACAAGCTTTCCACAAGGATATTCGAGGTGACCCGCGACAGTGTCAATGTCTACGACTGCGGCTTTACGGAATATAATGAGCGCAGGAAGACTGCAGCAGTTGTCACGGCACCCAGGGAACGCACTGTAACGGAAAGCCAGCAGTCATTCTACAAGGATAAGAAGCAGCGCTCTGACAATGCAAAGCGCAGGGCGAGGATAAGAGAGCTTGAAAAGCAGATCCACGAGAACGAGCAGAAAATGGCGCTGCTTGAAAAGGATATGGCCGATCCAGATATCGCGGCGGATTTTGAGGCCATCGGCGCTAAATGCGAGGAATATGACAGCCTGAAGGCTCTCACGGAAGCCCTTACGGATGAATGGCTCGAGCTCAGCGAAGAATGATCGGATAGATATGAGATTAGACGGCTTTATTTTTGATATAGACGGCACTCTTGCGGACAGCATGGGTGTCTGGACTGATGCAGACAGGCTTTTTCTCAACAATCATGGCTTTGAGTATGATGAGGAGCTTTCCTACAAGCTAAGAGCCATGACCTTTGAAAAAGCAGCGGAATATATCAGGGACACATACTGTCCCCATATGTCCGTTGAACAGGTCTGCAGCGAGATAACAGAAACAGTGCGGCATAAATATTCCCATGAGGTGGAGCTCATGGATGGTGCGGAAAGGCTGATAAACGAGCTTTGCCGCAGGAATATCCCCATCTGTGCGGCTACCTCAAACTCAGAGGAGCTGGCGCGGGCAGTGCTCGAGAATAACGGCGTGATAGATCACTTTGATTTCATCCTCACCTGCGAGGCAGCGGGAATGGGCAAGGAATCACCCGAATTTTTCGGCAAATGCCTTGAAATGCTGGGAACGGACAGAAAATATACCGCAGTTGTGGAGGATTCTCCCCATGCGGCGGCTACCGCGCACGGAATGGGACTGTACACCATAGGAGTTTCAAGCGGCTATTTCGGCGATTTTGAAGCCCTTGAAGAGTGTACGGATGTCAGATTTGAAAATATCGGGGATATAACCACGCTTTTGCAGTGAAAGGACAGAAAATGCAGTACGGTTATAAAATTTCCGGCTTTGCTTCCTCGGAAAGGTTTTTCGAGGCAGAGCGCTATCTGGATAAAAAGCTCAGGGGCTGGACAAAGGGACAGACGGAATTTCTGGAGGACGGCTCCCGCAGACAGGTCTGGACTCAAAGCGCTGAGGACGGCAGCACTCAAACAGTGGAGCTTGTGAAAAATGTCACTGAATCCGCAGTGCTGGTCTTTTCGGATATTGAGCTCAAATGGCTCATGCACGGTGGGGTGTTTCTCTATGTGCGCGACCTGCCGCTCATGGCCGTGTTTGCTGCGGTTTATTTTATCGGAACGATGCTGTTAAAACGCTTTTATATCGCACCGTCTTTCAGGATGTACAATACTCTGCCCGGCAGAGCGGTAATAATGGCGATAATGGCTGCAGCGGCAACGGTGATAACCCTTGCCACCACAAAGCCTGTCATGAATATGCGAACAAAGCTTCGCGCCCGCTTTGTGCAGATGGGCGGCGTGTTTGCGGTGATACTCGGCCTTTCCGAGCTGCATTATATATTCACCGCTGCACATCTGAGGATCGGGTATTTTTTCTATTATCTGTTTGATTCTCCCGTGGCGATAATACTGACTCAGATACTTTTGCTGTACCTTATAGGACGCATTGCAAAAAGGAGAAAGTGATATGAAGAAGGTTCTTATAGGTATGAGCGGCGGAGTTGACAGCTCCGTTTCCGCTTTTCTGTTAAAACAGAACGGCTATGAAGTGACGGGCTGCACATTGAGATTATATGACGATATCCTTTTCAAGGGAAGCTGTTGCTCGGATTCGGACACGCAGGACGCAAGGTCGGTGTGTGAGCAGATAGGTATAGAGCATATCGTCCTTACCGCAGAGAGCGGATTTGTGGAAAATATCGTCGATCCGTTTATCGAAAGCTATCGCATGGGCTATACGCCCAACCCCTGCATAGAGTGCAACCGCACGATGAAGTTCGGCTTTATGCTCGAGCAGGCGCTTTCCATGGGCTTTGACTATATCGCCACAGGGCACTACGCAAATGTCCGCAAAAATGAGGAAACTGGGCGCTATGAGCTGATGCGCGGCAGTGACAGCCGCAAGGATCAGACCTATGTGCTTTATCAGCTCTCGCAGCATCAGCTGGCTCATGTGGTATTCCCCACATTTGGCCATGAAAAGCCCGAGATACGCAGGATAGCCGAGGAAAACAGCTTTGTAACATCCCATAAGCCGGATTCTCAGGATATATGCTTTGTGCCCACAGGCAGCACCTACCCGCAGTTTCTTGAGGATTATACGGGTATAAAGGAAAAGCCCGGCGATTTTATAGATAAATTCGGCAATGTGCTGGGCGAGCACTGCGGCATATGCCACTATACCGTAGGTCAGCGCAGGGGACTGGGCATTGCGCTCGGAAAGCCTGTGTTTGTCACGGATATAAACACAGCGGATAATACGGTCACTCTCGGGGATGAAGAGGATCTTTTCAGGAGCACCGTATTCATCGACAATGCAAATCTGATAAGTGTTGACAGGATAGATGAGCCGATGAGAGTTACCGCAAAGCAGCGCTATACTGCAAAGGAAACTCCTGCAACGGTATATCCCGCAGATGAAAACGGGATCATCAGGATAGAATTTGATACCCCCGTCCGCGCTCCCGCTCCGGGGCAGGCCTGCGTTTTCTACGACGGTCAGACAGTGGTCGGCGGCGGCAGGATAATCAGAAAATAACCTCAGCATTTGTTCCCCGCTTAAAAGCAAAGCTTTGAATATGATTGGAAAAGGTCAAAATGGATTATTTACAGCTCAAAAGAAATGCGCTTGAAAAGTATTTTTCACATCTCAATCCCCAGCAGAGACAGGCGGTATTTACCGTAAACGGTGCCGTCCTCATCCTTGCGGGAGCGGGAAGCGGCAAGACAACAGTGCTTGTCAACCGTATAGCGAATATGATACTTTTCGGGAATGCCTACAATGACACCACAGAGCCGGATATAAACGATGAGGACATGGCTTTCCTCGGATCCTGCGGTGATACCGCGAGTGAAGAGGATGCCCGCAGGCTCAGTGATATCGTAGCGGTGGATACGGTGCGACCCTGGAGCATCCTTGCCATAACCTTTACCAATAAGGCGGCGGATGAGCTCAAAAACCGTCTTGCGGTCATGCTCGGTGATGAATGCGGCTCTGAGGTACACGCATCTACATTCCATTCGGCCTGTGCCCGCATACTCCGCCGTGAGATAGAACTGCTGGGCTACGGCAGGGCATTCACTATATATGATTCGGATGATTCCAAAAGGCTTCTCAAAAGCTGTATCGAGGATCTTGATCAGAATATCCGCGAATTCCCCGTAAATTATGTGTCCTATGTCATATCACAGGCCAAGGATAAGCTCATTGATGAGGATATGTTCGCAGAGGATGCACAGGGTGATTACCGCAATGAGATCATCGCAAAGGTCTATTGTGAATATCAGAAGAGGCTGAAGGCGGCAAATGCGTTGGACTTCGATGATATCATCATGAAAACAGTGGAGCTTTTTGAAAAAGCGCCGGATGTTCTGGAACATTACAGCAACCTTTACAAATATATCCTCGTGGATGAGTATCAGGACACAAACACGGCTCAGTACAGGCTCGTGTCGCTGCTTGCGGCAAAGTATAAAAACCTCTGCGTCGTCGGCGACGATGACCAGTCCATATATCGATTCAGAGGCGCTACGGTGGAGAATATCCTTTCCTTTGAGGATGAATTTGCAGATTGCACCACGATCCGCCTTGAACAGAATTACCGTTCAAGACAGAATATCCTCACGGGAGCAAATTCCGTGATAGCCCATAACAAGGGAAGAAAAGCCAAGACGCTCTGGAGCGACAGGGGAGACGGGGACAAAATAACCCTGTGCGCTGTCGGGGACGAAAGGGAAGAGACCGAGCTTGTCATCAGGGAGATAGGCAGGCTCAGAAAGAGTATGGATCTCAAATACTCTGATTTTACTGTGCTGTACAGGATGAATGCCCAGTCCAACGCCTTTGAGCGCCGCTTTTCTGCGAAGGGCATACCATATAAGGTGGTAGGCGGCCTGCGCTTTTACGACCGCAAGGAGATAAGGGATATACTTGCTTATCTTACACTGCTTGTAAATGAATACGACATGGTGCGCTTTTCAAGGATCATCAACGAACCCAAGCGCAATATCGGCACAGCCACTGTTGATATGATAAACGAGATATCCCTTAATCTCGGTATGTCACCGATAGAGGTGATGCGGCAGGCCGAAGGCTTTGCACCGCTGCAAAGAAAAGCCAAGGTCCTTACCGAAACAGCGGCGATGTTTGACAGGCTCAGGGATTATGCAGAGACTGCATCTCCGGTGGAGCTGATCGACGAGATAATGGCTGTCACAGGCTACAAGAAGATGCTTGACGCAGACGGTGAAACGGGCATTACAAGGCTTGAGAACATAGGCGAGCTCAAGACCAATATCAGCCAGTATATCAACGATACGCTTGACAGTGAGGATGACACACCGCCGTCACTGGAGGGTTTTCTTGAAAATGTTGCTTTGTATGCAGAAGGTGAGCAGCAGGACGAGGATGCGGATTCGGTAAAGCTCATGACCATACACACAGCAAAGGGACTGGAGTTTCCCGTGGTGTTCATCGTGGGCATGGAAAACGGTATCTTCCCCTCCGAGCGTTCCCTTGCATCGCCCGCGGATGTAGAGGAGGAGCGTCGTCTTGCCTATGTTGCCATGACAAGGGCCAAGGAGAAGCTGTATATATCCTACGCTGAGGAGAGGATGCTCTTCGGCAGGACACAGTATAATCAGGAATCGGTGTTTGTAGGGGAGAATACATGATGCTTACTTTGGTCAAG
>CAMHMM010000166.1 GCA_946186215.1 uncultured Ruminococcus sp.
CGACAATACCTTCCGGTTTGAACTTGTGGACAGCAAAGATAATGTTCTCCAGACAAGTGCGGCGATCAAGCAGGACGAGACGGTAGCATTCAACACGATAAATTATGATCTGAATGACCTCGGAGGGGCAGGAAGCAAGGATATAACCTATAAGATCAGACAGAAACTGCCCGAGGGAGTGACAGCTGAGAATCCGAGGAATAACGGTGTGGCTTACGATACTCATGAGGAGACGATTGTTGTCAGCCTCATAAATGACGGACAAGGTTCACTCATAGTAAAGTATAACGGAAATGAAAGTCTTGCTGTGCCCGAATTTGAGAATAAGGGATCCATTTCTGCCAATGTAACATTCATAGTAGTAAACGGCGCATGGGATGATGGAGAAAAAGAGAAAAAGACTATTACTCTGAAGTGCTATGAGGACGAGAAACTTAAACTCACTGTCGATGATATTCCCGCAGTTGGCAGTAAGCCCGATACAAACTATATGGCTGGCTCATGGGATGTTGTTCCCGATACCGACACGGTAATATCTGCAAGCAAGACATATACCTACACCTATTCGGCAGCAATGCCCATGAACGATCTGAGCATAACCGCATATGATTCTGTCTACGGCGATGCACTTCCCACGCCGCATGTAACAGGAAACATAAGCGGCGGCGACGAAACACTGACCTATGAGGGCACAGGCACCACGGTATATGCCGCATCCGCAGAAGCTCCCACAAATGCGGGAACCTACAAGGTAACGGTAACTGTTGCCGCTAAGGGGGAATATGCCGCAGGCAGCGCTTCGGACACATTTGAGATAGCAAAAAGAGCTCTCACAATAACTGCCGGCAGCGATTCAAAGGTCTATGACGGCACACCGCTTACAAAGGACAGCTACATATCTGATAATATCGCATCGGGAGATTCCATACAGAGCGTTGTTATCACAGGCACCCTCACGGATGCGGGCACGACCGACAACATACCTGGCAGCGCAGTTATCGTGAACACATCGGACGATAATGTAACGGCAAACTACGATATCACATATGTGAATGGCACACTGACCGTTACCGTGGCGAAAATAACCGTAGCCATAACCGGACATTTCGCTTCACTCCCGTATGACGGAACCTCGCATTCCGTTCAGGGCTTTGATGCGGAAAGCACAAGTTCCCTTTTCGATCCGCAGAAGATCGTATGTTCTTCAACAGGATACGCAGAAAGAGTCGATGCGGGAACCTCGCATATGGGACTTGCTTCAGGCTGGTTCGGCTATTCCGATGCAAACCTTGATGTGACCTTCAGCGTGACGGACGGCTATCTGTCTATCATGCCTCTTACGGGCGTTGCAGTCACCATCACGGGACACTCGGATGTGACCACCTACGACAGCACCGAGCACAGCGTTTCGGGGTATGATGTGGTATCCACAAGCGACCTTTACGACAGCTCATGCTTCACATTCTCGGGCAGTGCCTCTGCATCGAGAACACAGAGTGGCACCACCTATATGGGGCTGAACAACGAGCAGTTTACAAACATCAGCACCAACTTTGAAAATGTGATATTTACTGTCATAGACGGCTATCAGACCATAGCGCCCCTGGGCGAGGTCGTAGTGACCATAACGGGAAACAGATCCACGGATCCCTACGACGGCGCAGAGCATTCCGTAGCAGGGTACAGTGTACAGATAAGCGATCCGCTTTATACCGGATCCGATTTCACATTCACCGGCTCTGCATCCGCAGAGAGAACAGATGCGGGCACCACATATATGGGGCTCACCAGCGGAATGTTTATAAATACAAACGGCAACTTTGATAATGTTACCTTCACTGTTGCAGACGACGGATATCAGCAGATATCTCCGAGGGGCGGCGTTGTGGTAACTGTAACGGGCAATACCGATACTGCTGTTTATGACGGCACAGAGCACACCGCATCGGGCTATGATGTTCAGACAAACGATGGTCTTTACAGCGAGTCTGACTTTACCTTCAGCGGTACCGCATCAGCAAGCACGGCAGATGCAGGCACTGTGAGCATGGGGCTCATCGGTGAGGATTTCGTGAATGACAACACGAATTTTGCAGATGTGGCATTCGTCGTGACCGACGGTTCCATCACTGTAACACCCGCACCTGTCACCGTAAAGGCTGAAGATATCACCATTACTCACGGCGATCCCGAGCCTGACCTTTCTGCAGAGGTAACGGGCATGGTAAATGGCGAGCCCGAGAGCCTTATAAGCTTTACGCTTTCCCGCGAGCCCGGCGATGATGTGGGAAGCTACACCATAACTCCCGCAGGCGAGACAGAGCAGGGGAACTACACCGTGACATATGTGACGGGAACTTTCAGAATTGCCGTGAAGCTTTATACCGTCACATTTGACAGCGATGGCGGCAGTGCTGTTGCCGGGCAGCAGGTCGAGGAAAACGACAAAGCCGTAAAGCCCGTTGATCCTAAGAAAAATGGTATGAGATTCAGGTTCTGGACACTGGACGGAACGAATGCTTATGATTTTGATACTCCCGTAACGGAGGATATCACTCTCAGAGCGCTCTGGGCTGTAATTACCTCACCTGAACGCAAGCCCGGGACAACACCTACATATCCCACATATCCCACATACACGCCTCCCGCACCTGCTGATTCCGGAACATCATCCGTTTCCGCACAGTCCGCAGACGAGAGCTCGCCCATCGACGGCAAGCACATCTATGCACAGTATGACGGCGATCACAGCATAAAGCTCTGGTGGGACAATGTAGAGGGAGCATCAGACTACTCAGCATTCCTCGTGGAAAATGGCAGGAATAAAAAGCTGAAGACCACCAAGGGCACGACCTATACCTTTGATGATGCAAAGGCAGGAAGTACATACACATTTATGGTGAAGTACACCATTAAAAATGAGCTTTCAAAGGCAAGCAACTCTTATCGCGTAACGGTCAAGGCAGACAACAGCAAGCCTGTTGTAAAAGCAGTGAAGAAGGGCAAAAAAGTTCAGCTCAGCTGGAACGAAGTCCCTGATGCAGCAGGATATGCAATATTTCGTGTAAAACCCGACGGCAGCCTTGATAAAGTCGCTGCGACAAAGAAAAAGACAGTAACGATAGACATTAAGGATGACGATACAGGCTATGTTGTCAAGGCATATGTCAACAAGAAGTGGATATCCGGCGATGCAGCGAAAATCAAGTAAAAGTAGATCATCAGCTCGCAGTTTGATATAATCCCCATAGAGTAGACACACGAAAAAACAAAAATGTGAGAAAGCTCTAAGGGGGTTATTTTATGTCAAGAGGAAGTAAGCTAACAGATGAAGAACGAATAGCGGCAGTGCAAGAATACCTTGAAGGAAAAGGGAGCTATGAAGCGATTGCCAAGAAGTATGGTATTTCACACGAAACCTTTAGGCAAATGGTTATCTTTGCAAAAACAGATGGAATAGGATCAATCAGGGTCAGTCATACAAACAAGCGATATTCTAAGGAAACTAAGCTGAAAGCAGTTACAGAATATATTTCTGGAAAAGGAAGTCAGACTGAGATCTGTGCAAAATATGGCATCAAAGGCAGAGGTACTTTACAAGAGTGGATTTTATGCTATAATAGTGGTAAATACTTTAAAGAGCGAACACGCTCGAAAAGAGGAATTACCATGAACAAAGGCAGAAAAACAACACAGGAAGAACGCGCAGAGATCGTAGCATTCTGCATCGAGAATAGTAAGGATTATGGGCTTACAATGGCGAAATACGGCGTATCCTACCAGCAGATCTATTCTTGGGTACGCAAATATGAAGAAAAAGGCGTAGAAGGTCTCACCGACCGCAGAGGAAAAGCAAAGCCCGAAGACGAGCTTACCGAAGCAGACAGACTTCGTATGGAAAACAAGATACTCCAGGCAAAGTTGAAAGATATGGAAATGGAGAATAAGCTATTAAAAAAACTCAGGGAATTGAAAGGGGGCGGTCACTGAGCGGAATACGAAATGAGGACAAGTATATTGCGATCAAATACATGAATGAAACTGAGCATTACCCGATTCAAAAGCTCTGTGCAATTGTTCACATCGCACGCTCTGCATATTACAAATGGCTGAAAAGAATGCCGAGTTTAAGCCAGACAGTCAATGAACAACTTGTAGAATGGATCAAACAGCATTATGAGGAACGCAATGGCATCTTAGGTTATCGTCAGATGACGGTCGTGATAAACCGTGAGCATGATGTGCATTTCAACAAGAAACGCATTTACAGACTGATGCAGATCCTTCACCTGAGATCTGTTACCCGCATCAAGAAGAAAACATATATTCCGTCAACGCCGCAGATCACAGCAGAAAATATCCTGAACAGAGATTTCCATGCAGATAAGCCAAATGAGAAGTGGCTCACTGATGTGACAGAGTTCAAATATTATGTCGGTGCGGTCATCAAGAAGTTGTATCTGAGTGCCATTCTCGATCTTTATGACAGGCGTATCGTAGCTTATAAGATCAGTGACAGCAATAACAATCATCTTGTATTTTCGACATTTGACGAAGCGATAGAGCGCAATCCCGATGCTCATCCGATCTTCCACAGTGATCGTGGATTTCAGTATACAAACAAGCTATTTCATCAGAAACTGTCCGATGCAGGAATGATACAGAGTATGTCCCGTGTCGGAAGATGCATTGATAATGGACCAATGGAGGGCTGGTGGGGCATCCTGAAGTCTGAGATGTATTATCTTCGCAAATTTACCGATAAGGATGAACTGATCTCGGCGATAGAGGAATATATCTGTTACTACAACACAAAGCGATATCAGATCAAACTGAAATGTATGACACCGATGGAGTACCACGAAGCGTACATTGCGTAACCAGTCGAGCCAGCGCCGTGGCAAGCCCATTTCTCCGTTCGTTGCCCCGCTCCTCACTCCGGAATGCGCTTGCCAACAACAAAGCAGCCTGCACAAATTGCACAGACTGCTTTTGGCCACAATGTAGATTGTTTTTGTTTTTTTCGCTGTCTACTTGACGGGGGGCGGGTCA
>CAMHMM010000167.1 GCA_946186215.1 uncultured Ruminococcus sp.
TGTGGAAAAGCCGATAAAATCGGAGAGCGTTTTTGATTCGCCCATGTCAGCCAGTTCTGTGCTTTCTATCAGAGTAAGGCCGCCCTTTTTGACCTTGTAGCGGCAGGTCCTGTCGGAGGGTATATCGTAGCGCTGCCATTCCTTGGAACCGCCCGTTTCAACGATGATATTTACATCCGAGGTGCCTGTGTAGCCCTTGATGATATTTGAAAGATCTTCGGATGCCATACCTTTGGTACTCTCCAGATCCGAACCGCACATATACAGCATCACAGTGAGCTTTGCCTTTCCTGCCGCGGAAACATCGGGCATGAAGGACAGAGTCAGCAGCATCGCTGTTAGAAATGCGAGAAAACGACCGTGTTTTCTGAATTTACATTCCATAGCTGGTTTCCTTTCTTCATATGCAAAAATACTTCATAATCTAATTCTACCATAGACAGCGTTTTTGTCAATCGGTAATGTTAACAAATAAGATAAGTAATATTCCTAAATATTGTATTGGCCACAGATGCTGAAAGAAAATATTACAAAAATATTAATTATATATGCCCTTAGCTCTAAATAAAAATGTCTCAAAGCATGGGCTGTGAGACATTTTCATGGCTAATGCGGGAAAAGCGCATTAATAAACCTTATTCAGTGTTGTGGTCTGTTCTGTGCCATAACACCCGCAAGTGGGTGCGGTACATACGGCTCTTCGAGATATGCTGTTTCCTCATCGGAAAGCTCCAGATCAAGAGCCTTTACAGCGCCTTCGATGTGATGCAGCTTCGTAGCGCCGACCACGGGAGCTGTGACCTTTGTTAATAGCCATGCAAGGCTTACCTCGGTCATGGTAACGCCGCGTTTTTCTGCTATCTCAGCCACGCGGCGGATGATCACATCGTCCTGCTCCTTTGTGGCATCATACTTGAATTTTGCGTATGCATCCTCTTCGGCGCGTTTTGAGATTTCTCCGGGCAGACGCGCAAGCCTTCCGCTTGCAAGAGCGCTGTATGGTGTCATTGCGATTCCATCTTCCTTGCACAGCACTGCCATGTCCCTCTCCTCCTCACGGAAGATCAGGTTGTAGTGGCTCTGAATGCTCACAAACTGAGCAAAGCCTTCTCTTTGTGCGAGCGCATTTGCCTTTGCAAGCTGCCATGCAAAGCAGTTGGAGATGCCGATATACCGTGTTTTGCCTGCTCTGACTATTTCGTTGAGCCCTTCCATGATATCGTAAAGGGGCGTGTTCCAGTCCCACATATGGTAAATGTAAAGATCAACATAGTCCATACCGAGATTTTGCAGGCTCTTGTCGATCATGCGGCGGATATGCTCCTGACCGCTGATGCCCGCTTCGATGTCCTCAGCTGTTCTGGGCAGGAATTTTGTGGCTACCACCACCTCGTCGCGCCTTGCAAGGTCACGCAGTGCTCTGCCTACATACTGCTCGCTTGTTCCCGACTGATAGGCGATGGCTGTATCATAGAAATTTACGCCCAGTTCAAGGCCGCGCCTGATTATTTCGCGGGAATGTTCCTCGTCGAGCGTCCACGAATGCTGCCCTGCGGATGCGCTGCCGAATCCCATGCATCCCATACAGATACGCGATACATTGAGGTCTGTCTGTCCAAGATTGGTGTATTTCATAATATGCCGCCTTTCTTAAAACCCGCTGTTGTCTGTATATTCATCTGTGTACCGGCCTGAACTGCTCAGCATTCACTGCCGGGGCGGTCTATCTCCTCTGTTGAGAATATGACAAATCCGTTGTTAAGATACAGCTCCAGTGCCGCTTTATTGATCTGAGCCACATGAAGGATGATCCTGTCTGTATTTTTCTGCTGTAAATATGACACTGCAAAACGCAGCAGACTGCCGCCGTATCCTCTGCGGCGGTATTTTTCCGCTACAAAAAAGTCGTCTATCTCATTGTCGTAAACTGCGACAGAGCCTGCGATTTCGCCGTCTTCTTCCAGAATGAAAATGCTGTCCTTCAGATCTGCGAGCTTGGACTCGCTTTTGCAGCATTCACGCGGAAGGCCGAGCGTGCGGCGTATATCATAAAAGCTGTCCTCATAGCGTTGTCTGTATTCAGTATAATCGCTTTCACGGTAATTGCGAAGCCTTATATCCTCACAGACCGTTTCGCCTCTGTACTCCATGGTGTGGACAAGAAAAATCATATCGGAAAACCTTTCTGACGCTCCGTAAATGGCAGTATCATTCGATCGGCTGATCGTATTCCTCCTGAACTGCCTCAGCATTTACGATAAGCTTGGGAGTTGCGATGCTTCCGTTGCCTATGCACCATACCTTGTCATAGGAGGAGATAATGATATCGACGGGCATTTTGTGCTCGCCCTCCTGCTTGTCAAAGTCGATAAGGTCGATCTGTGCGGTTATATCCGCGCTTGAAAGCTCTGCTATCTGAGTTTCATCGCCCACGAAGAACAGTGAAAGTCCGGATGCGGTGGTGGAGAAATTGAAGTTCGAGGGCTTGTTTATAAACTGGATATCCCTTGCCTGCAGTGCGATAAGGCGCTTGGTTATGCCTTCTGAGGGGCACGATACCGTAACGGAATCCACAGGTGAGAGATTTGAGTATTCCGCAGGGAGGAAATTCTCCGTAGAGAATGAGAAGGTCGAGCCCACATCCACCTCGCGCATATTTATGCTGCCTATCACAAGGCTGGTCATTTCTCTTATCTTTTCATTGGGAGCAGCGATATCAAGCTGATCCGAGGAGAATACCAGACGGCTCTTGAAGAAATCCACATCAAAATTCTCGGGAACATTGATTATATTCACATCGAGCGGCAGGGTTTCATGAACGAAAACAGGTACCTGCACGGTAAATGTATTGCGGTCAAAGGTGACTGCGCCCTTGTCGTTGGAGATCACTGCATTTTCATTATAGAGCACTATCTCATTTGAAGTGAATTCATGTGTTGAGGAAAGCTCGTTGGGAATATTTACCTTGACACAGGCATTTGTAATGGAATTTACCACAGCCTGCGGCCCTGTTACAGTAACTGTTGAGGGGGATATGACCGGATCTCCCGCAGTATAGCCTGCTGTGAGCTTCATCCCGTCGAGCAGGGCGTTAAGCTCAATCTCGCGGCTTACCATCTTGTCAAAGGTCACGGTGACATTTGAGGGAGTGATGCTCACCACATCGAATACCTTGTCTGAGGTGGAGTCTATTTTCAGAGGCAGAGTGTACTGCTTTGCCATCATAACGCCTGTTGCATCTATATCCGCATAGAGGTCCTCGGCCTTGATATCACCGATCTGGCCGCGCTGTCCCTTGATAGCAACCGTGACATATTCATCGGAAACAGATGTGACCTCAAGAGAATTGGCCTGTGCATAGCTCCCTTCGAGGGATATCTTGACGGGGATATTCGTTACCTGGCGCTCGATCGTGGGGTAGATGGAGACAGATACCACGCCCCAGAGGATGACTGCAAGGATAAAGGAAATGATCTTGAGCACAAAATCATGGGCTAAAAATCCACCGATACCGGAAAACAATTTTTTTAACATACTATCACCTACTTATTATCGGCAGATTTTTTCTGATACTTTATCCTCTTGGGAAGTATCCTTGTTCTGAGCATGGTCTTGAGCTCATCTCTTGTGCGTATATCTCTTATAAGCTCGCCGTTTTCCGCAAGTGAGATACCGCCGTTTTCCTCGGATACCACTACGATCACCGCATCGGAATTTTCGCTCATGCCTATAGCGGCTCTGTGTCTTGAACCGAGAGAGTTTTCTATGTTGTCCTCAAACTGCGGCTTGGGCAGGAAGCAGCCTGCCGCAAGGATATATCCGCTGCGGACGATCACCGCGCCGTCATGGAGAGGGGAATTCTTGAAAAAGATATTCCCGAAAAGCTCCTTGCTGGGTATGGCGTTCATCTCCGTGCCGCTGCTGATATATTCGCCCAGCCTTGTATCCCTTTCGATAACGAACAGTGCGCCCGTTTTTTCCTTATGGAACTGCTCGCAGGCATCGCATATCGCATCTATTGCCTTCGGCCATGCCGAATCTTCATCGGCATCACCCGAGAAATTGAGGTTCATTATCGTATTCGAGCTCACGGTGCTGACCTTCTCGATCATGCGGCGAAGCTCGGGCTGGAACAGGATGATGATCGCAAGAAAGCCGAGGCTGAAGCATTTTTCAAGCAGCCAGCTTATGACCTGCATTTTAAGCACGATTGAAAGCAGATAGGATGCGACAAGGAGCGCTACGCCCTTTGCGAGCACGCCGGCTCTTGTTTCCCTCATGAACTGGATTATTTTGTAAATTACCACGGTCAGCACGATGATATCAAGGATATCCGCTACCGATGGCGGGAAAATAGTATGCAGCGTACTTTTTATCTCATAGAGTTTTTCAGTGAACATGACACCCGTCCTTTGGCATGGTTTGAATACAGTGATCTGCGGCCGGCAATACTTTTCATTTCTGATGGTTACGCCGGCATTGCTTTGTCTATGTTAAATCATAGCACTTTTACGGACAATTGTCAAGCGTGTCGGCAAGGCCGACAGCTTGTTGTGCTACAATAGATATTGGACAAAAAGAGAAAAAGGTTGAGAGATAGACGAAAATCTGTTAGAATAAAGTTACCACACCCAATCCTGAACAGAAAGAAGGTCTATCTCTTATGGGTACTAGTATAACACAAGATATGCGGTTTCGTCAATCCCTAATGAATTACGCAGCAAAATACGGTGTGAGCAAAGCAAGCAGAAAGTACAATAAAGCACGGTCCTACATATATTTCTGGAAAAGTCGCTGGGACGGTAGTGTGGAGTCCCTTGCAGCGCAATCTAAACGGCCGCATCACCACCCAACCGAACACACAGAAGCTGAAATAAAGCTTATTCGTGATATGCGCCGTCGAAATCCGCAGTTAGGCTTAATTGAGTTGTGGCATAGAATGAAGAAGCGCGGGTATACGCGTCGCCCTGAAAGCCTTTATCGAGTTCTGAAACGACTGGGACTGCTGCCGGAAAAGAAAGAGAAAAGCAAGCGGATCG
>CAMHMM010000168.1 GCA_946186215.1 uncultured Ruminococcus sp.
CTGCCGTGTTGAGCGCTACCGTAACGCCTGCAGTGGTCTCTGCGACAGTTGTCTCGCCGCCGTTTCCGCCGCTGCTGCCGCCGCATGATGTGAGTGCAGCCGTCATGATAACAGCCGTGACACCGGCCATTGTTTTTCTGAAATTCATATATTTTCCTCTACTTTCTTTCCCCGGGATCGGGCGTAAAATTCCTTTTTAAATTGTACCATTATTGAAAAACCTTGTCAACAACGGCCTTGACGAAAAAGGCTGTTTATTTTTATCGTATTTGCACAAATGTAATGGTTTACATCCGCTGAAACAGGCCATAAATGTGCATTCCTTGAACATATTATAAAAAATATGGCATGATAACGGCGTGATACTGTGTAAATTTTCATTGACAAAACCGCTTTAATGTGTTAAAATAGCAGTGTAATACGACATCCGCCGTCAGCGGTGCCGTTCATAACAGGGGGATCATCCGGCGATCCCCGAAGTAAAAGGGATGGGTATATATGAAGAAAAGCACAGCAAGAAAACTCACGGCCGCTTTCCTTACTGCGGCTCTCGCATTCTCCGCCACCGGCTGCGGCTCTCAGGGCGGTTCCGGAAACACTCAGGAGACCACTGCCGCTGCAAGGCAGACATACACCAACCTGAGCCAGCTTGAAGGCAAGAGGATCGGTATGCAGCCCGGCACCAACATGGATCAGACCGTGCTCACCAAGATATCCAAGGCTCAGTTCAAGAATTACAGCACCTACACCGACATGGTCGCCGCTCTCAGAAGCGATTCCATCGATGCATTCCCCGCAGACGAACCCGTTATCATGGAGTTTGTTGCATCAAACAGCGACCTTGCAATGATCAACGAATATCTCGAGACCTTCGATCTTGCATACGCATTCCCCAAGGATGAGGACGGCAAGAAGCTCTGCGACGAAATGAGCGCATATCTCGACGGCCTGAACAAGGACGGCACCTTAAAGAAACTTATGGAGAAATGGACAGGCGCTGATGAGAGCGCAAAGAAGCTGGCTGACGGTCTCACCGATCTCCCCGCTACCAACGGAACGCTCAACATGGTCACCGAAGGCGACTACGAGCCCTTCAACTACTTCAAGGACGGCGTTATCACAGGCTATGATATCGAGATCGCTGCCATGTTCTGCAAGGAAAAGGGCTATGCACTCAAGGTCAGCACCCTTGAATTCAGCAAGATCGTCGATGCAGTATCCAACGGCAGCTACGACTTCGCAGGTGCGGGCATCACCATCACCGATCAGCGTGCGGAAAAGGTATACTTCTCCTCACCCAACTACTCCGGCGGCGTTACCATGTGCGTAATGGCTCCCCAGTAATCGCCTGTATGCTGGTCTGAAAGGGCAGCTTTGCGGCTCAGAACATAAAGTACAGGAAAGCTCCTCTCGTTTCGGCGAGGGGAGCTTTTTGTAACGATTAAATATACAGCAATCAGACATTCTGACAGCATTACAAAAACCGTTCGGATTTTTGTTCAATATGACTATGGTTATTTGTTGCGAAATATAATATAATGTATGTAACAGAGCCCGACACGCCTCTAAACTATGCGTACCATGTCGGGCCATTTAATTTTACGGAGAATTTCTATGGCATTGAAACAACATCAGCCTCCCATGACCGTAGCTCAGCAAATAGAAAACCTGAAAGCGCTGAACTTAGTTATTCCTGACGAAAAATATGCCGAACTAACGCTTAACTCTATATCGTATTTTCGTCTGATCAAGGCGTATGGCCTGGGACTTAAAGCAAAAAACGCTTCTTTTGACGGTAAAACAACTTTTGACGATATTGTTGCGCTATATAACTTTAATGAAAAGCTAAGGCAAATGCTTTTTATTTATATCGAACATATCGAAGTAACGCTTCGATGCAGGATCACCAACTATTTCTCATGTGCATATGGTGTATTAGGCTATGAGGATAGCAGTAACTTTGTCGACTCACAGCACCATGCAGATCTTATGCAAGAAATTCAGGAAGAAATCAGCCGCAACAGCCGTGCACCTTTTGTGAAGAATTTCAGAACCAACTATTCAGGCGGAAAGCTCCCGTTTTATGCTTTAGTCGAACTCTTTAGCTTCGGTACACTTTCAAAATTCTATAAAAACATGAAACCCGCAGATAAAAAAGCTGTTGCACAACTGTATGGCATAGGATACACATATCTTGAGAGCTGGTTTGAGCATTTTGCATATGTAAGAAATATCTGTGCCCATTATGGCAGGCTTTATAATGTAAATCTTTCTAAAACACCTGCGCTTTACAAGCAATACACTCATCAGGGAATTAGCAATCTGCGTATTATAGGCACATTGGTCTGCATGAAACATCTGTTTTGTGATTCTGAATGGGACAAGTTCCTGACAGCGTTAAAAGCGCTTATAACCGAATATCCACAGGTAAAGATCGAATGGATGGGTTTTCCTTCCGATTGGGAAAGCATTCTATCAAAATAATGATCTTACACAACAGCCCGATGATTCCCCGCTATTCAAACGGAGACCATCGGGCGGTTTTATTTTCACTTTTCCGCACCGGCAGCCCTGAGGGCACCAAGGCAGTGTATCCTTACCACGCGGTTTTCATCGGTCACGGAGATCTTACGGAGCAGATCCAGAAAAGGTTCGACATACTCAGGCCTGCGTTTACCGAGAACACGGAACATCTCGGGTGCCTCCATCCTGACCTTGTCATCATCATCGTGCAGGAGTTTTTCATATACAGACATATAGCCCTCATAGATATCGGGCGTATTGGTCGCAATGTTTTCCGATGCCCAGATAAAGGCCAGTCTGACCTTTGCGGCTTCATCATCCGCAAAGCGGAAAAGCCCCTGCCAGTACTGTTCGATAACTTTAAAATCGCCCCGCCCGATCCTGCCAAGAGCGTTGACCGCCCGCTCCCGCAGCAGCGGTTCATCACTTTCACAGAAGGCTGCTATCTCCGGAACATCCGCCTGCACCTTCCCGGGAAAGGCAAGCCCCATCTCTCCGAGCAGCCACAGCGCCTTTGCCTGAATTTTTTGTGAGGGGCTGCCGAGCAATGAAGAAACATAGGGTATGCTTTCTTCCCAGCGCTCCTTTTGCTTTGTTAGCAATCCCAGTTCCCTATAAATCTCTGCTTCGTTCATTCCTGTACCACCTCATTGCCACGGCCGACACGATAGTGGAGCTTCAGCCGCTGCGCCTCGTTTGCCGCAAAACCGAATTTCTCATAGAAGGGTATCTTGTCGGGCATGGCGCACAATTCAACGAATATCTGCGTCCCCGGGATGCCGTGAGCTTCAACGAAGCCGAGCAGCTCGTCTATCATCATGCGGCCTATCCCCCTGCCCTGATACTCCGGGCGCACGATCACATCCTTGATGTAGTAGGTGAGCCCCATGTCGCCGATCATCCTCGCCATTGCCACGATCTCATCGCCGTCGTACACGGACACCCTGAAAACCGAATGCTCCATTGCAAGGGCGGTCTGCTCCAATGTGGGCGCACCGTTCCATACCGAGCTCCACAGGGAGATAAATTCCTCTGCGGTGAGCGCGTTATGCAGTATTTTCAGTTCGCTGTCGTCGTGATGCTTTGTCATTTCCGACACCTCCTCATTAATGCTATAAAACAGGCTCCTCTGTTAAATTATTCAGTGTGGGATACAATCCCCCAATGAACAACAAGATGTCCCCCGCCTCTAAGACGGGGGGACATATACTGTGATTATTTCTCTATCTGATGTTCCGGGCTTCAAATGATCGTTACCCACAAATGAGAGTGCGGGCAGCTGTCGGCCTTGCCGACCGGGTGGGTGCAGGCTTTGCCTGCCCTTTCGATCATTCAACTCACTCTATGTGGAAATAAGAGTTCCGAGCCCCGAATGAGCGTTCCCTTTCAAAAGAGAGTACGGGTAACAGCGGGCTTTGCCCGCGACCTTATTCGTCACTCATGGAAAGGATAACTTCACTTACAAGGTTTGCGGGAAGCTGCTCGTATCTGATGAAGTCAAAGGTAAATGTACCCATGCCTCTTGTGATCTGGCGCAGCTGTGTGGTGAATGTCTCCATCTCTCTCTCGGGCACCTCAGCCTCGATGATGGTCATGCCGTCCTCAGCGGGGTTCATGCCCAGCACTCTGCCTCTGCGCTTGTTCAGGTCGCCCATAACATCACCGGTGTTCTCAGAGGGAACGGTGACCTTGAGGGAACCGATGGGCTCGAGGATAGTGGGATCAGCCTTCTTCATGCCTTCCTTGAATGCGATGGAAGCAGCGGTCTTGAACGCCATTTCCGAGCTGTCAACGGGGTGATAGGAACCATCCACCAGAATAGCCTTTACGCCTGTAACAGGGCAGCCTGCCAGAACGCCCTTCTGCATGGACTCCTGAAGTCCCTTTTCAACAGCGGGGAAGAAGTTGCGAGGTACCGCACCGCCGAATACTCTTTCCTCAAATACGAGAGTGTCGGAAACGCAGGGCTCGAACTCGATCCATACATCACCGTACTGGCCATGGCCGCCGGACTGCTTCTTGTGCTTGCCCTGTACCTTGACCTTGCTGCGGATGGTCTCTCTGTATGCGATCTTTCTGGGCACGATCTCGATATCCGTGCCGAACTTGCTCTTGAGCTTGGAAGCTGCAACTTCAAGATGCTGCTCGCCCAGACCACCGAGGATGAATTCGCCTGTCTGTACATCCTGTGTAAAGGATATAGCGGGATCCTCTTCCATGATGCGGGCAAAGCCGGAGCTTACCTTTGTCTCGTCGCCCTGTGCCTTCGGCTTTACAGCCATGAGGTAGCAGGGTCTGGGGAATACGATCTTTTCATATTCAAATACATCGCCTGCGCAGAGAGTGTCATTGGTAGCCGCATTGATCTTCACAGCTACGCAGATATCGCCTGCCTTGGCCTCGTTTATCTCTATCTGCTTCTTGCCTACGAGTGTGTAGAGCTTGCCGGGCGAGTCGGCGGGGGGTTCGTCGCCGAAGTCG
>CAMHMM010000169.1 GCA_946186215.1 uncultured Ruminococcus sp.
GGGAACACTGCTTGCAAGCCGCATAATAGGCTCCGTTCTCCTTTCACAGGGCTATGATGTAAAGGTGAGCGAGGTCCACGGCATGAGCCAGCGCGGCGGCTCTGTTGTAACATATATCCGCTACGGCGAAAATGTGGCATCCCCTGTTATCGAAAAGGGACAGGCGGATATGATAATATCCTTTGAGATACTTGAAGCCGCAAGGTGGCTCTCATTTTTAAAGCCCGGCGGAAGCATCATCACAAACACACAGCAGATAGAGCCGATGCCCGTTATCACAGGTGCTGCAAAGTATCCTGAGAACATAGCAGAGAATATCCGCTCCAAGGGCGTGGATATCACTGCCATAGATGCACTTTCCCTCGCTGAGGAAGCAGGAACATCAAGAGCAGTCAATGTTGTTCTCATGGGTGTTGTATCCAACATCTTCGGATTTGAAGAGGATGTATGGCAGAAAGCGCTCACAGACTGCGTTCCTCCCAAGGTGATCGAGGTCAACAGAAAGGCCTTCGCACTGGGAAGGAATACAAAGTAAGTGTATCCGGTATAAGATAAAAGCATATTCATGCATAAGCTATCCCCGCAGCGGTCAATCGACCGCTGCGGGGATCTTTTACTGATACAGTTCATCAAGCAGGAGATAATAGCGCATCTTTTCCCTGTCGGGAGATATCCCGAGCTCTGAAAATAGCATTTCCTCGGTTATGCCCTCAAAGACCTTTCCATAGGTGCCGTCGCTGTTGTGGCGCAGGCTTCGTGCCAGAAGCGCCAGATCGCGGTATCTGTCGGCAATGCCTGCATCACCCAGATCAATAAATCCGCTTATATGATCATCATCAAAGAAGATATTGGGCAGGCAAAGATCGCCATGAGAAAATACGGGATCGTCTGACGGCCTGTTTTTCTCAAGATATTCGAGCAGCTCCAAAGGCGAGGAAAAGCCGTACTGTGCAATTGACTGCGTATCAGCGAGACCGTTTTCCACCCTTGCCCGCGCATCCGCAAGCTCGGCGGACAGATCTCTCGTAACGGGACAGTCTGATATATCTGTCCGCCAGAGCATATCCACACACTCCGCCAGCAGGCGCACAAGGAGCTCAGGCTGGTTCATATAATGCTCATCGCAGGACATTCTGCCCTTTATGCGGCTCATAAGAAGATAGGTGAACCCGTCTGATGACTCACAGCATATCACGCGGGGAACAGGCAGCTTTCCGTCAAGCCACTGCATTATCCGTACACAGCGTTCATCCTGCGCTGACTGCACTCCTGCCTTGAGCACCATATCATCATATATATACACACTGCCGCCCGACATACCGATATCATTTACCGTGTATTTTTTCTCACCGACGAGGCTCTTTATCCTTTCGGGGAAGCGTGTGGTATCGGATGTTCTGCGCTTTATGCTTATCCTGTCCAGATTCTGCTTTTTCTCAAAGAACGCCCGTTCCAGCATAGCATATTCCTCCGCTGTGCAGGCTTTGCGGCAGGCGGGGATAAACGACTTTGTCACCTCTAAGCAGGAGCGTATATTATCGCAGGGATACAGATCACATTCCCCGCAGGTGGCTATGCCCTTTTGCGTTGTACAGGAAATTATTTTGTATCTGCACGAATTGGTCGGCTTGCAGCCCGCGCAGGATATCTCTTCCTTTGAGCACACTCTGTCACGGTAGCCTATATCATACCACATCTGCGCTGTGCGTTCAAGCTCTGCATCCGTTCTGGGAAGATATCTCGGACAGGCCGCACAGTCATTTCCGCAAGCAGCTATTATTCTCTGCATTTTATCAGCTCACTTTCATAATCGCACACTGCCGCAGCAGGCATTTTCCTCGCCCACAGCCGCCGCAGGATATTGTTTGTGACCTCAACATAGTCTGAATATATCTCAAATTCGGCAACTGTTTCATAATACAAAAATCCGTCGGGGTATGTGTGCTTCTTATTTTCATCAGCTTCCTTATTGCGGCGGATATCCGTATCAAAGGCAGTAAAATAATATGTTCTTACATGCCGTGTGCATCTGCCGAACATATCCGTCAGGACAGAAAGCACATTTTCGACTGTACCGCTTATGAATATCTTACAGTACATACCATTCTGCCCCCTCAGCGGCGGCGGCGAAACGCCGCTGTTGCCCGCGCGTTGATTTGCAGATAGTATTTAATCTGCAGCCCGGAACTTTTATTTTCCGCAAAACCTGATCAGGCAGATCCGCAGTCAGCCTATTGATAAAGCCCTGTTTTCACAGGGCTTTCGATGCATTATTCCTCTTCGTCCGATTCGGGCATATCCCAGTTGTGATATACGTTCTGTACATCATCGTTATCCTCGAGATTTTCAAGAAGAAGATTCATCTTCCTGATCGCATCCTCATCGGTAAGAGTAGTGTAGGTCGCGGGGATCTTCACAGCCTCAGCGGAAATAACGGTGTATCCCTTTGCTTCAAGAGCCTCACGGACAGCACCTACATCATTGGGCTCTGTCTCGATCTCAATCTCGTCATCCTCCATAGTGAAGTCGCTGCCGCCGCACTCCATAACATCATCCATAACGGTATCTTCATCTCTGCCGCCGCATTCAGCCACTACGATGCCCTTGTCGGAGAACATGAATGATACGCAGCCAGATGTACCGAGGTTGCCGCCGAACTTATCGAAATAGTGGCGGATATCGCCGGCGGTACGATTCTTGTTGTCGGTAAGTGTCTCGACGATAACTGCAACGCCGGAAGGACCATAGCCCTCATATACATTTGCCTCGTAATTTGTCTTGTCGGAATCGCCCATTGCCTTCTTGATGATCCTGTCGATATTGTCGTTGGGCACATTGTTCGACTTTGCCTTTGCGATAAGGTCACGGAGCTTGGAATTATTGTTGGGATCTCCGCCGCCTTCCTTTACGCAAACAGCGATCTCTCTGCCTATCTTGGTGAAGATCTTTGCCTTTGCGCCGTCGGTAGCCTCTTTCTTTCTCTTGATATTATTCCATTTTGAATGTCCTGACATATCTATCTTCCTTTTCTATGCGGAGTCATATCTCCACTTTATTTACGATCATTTCAAAAAGCTCGTTTATCCTGCTGTCCTCGCCGGAAAGCTTAAGATACCCGAAAAGTGTCTCCACTGCAGTGGCCTTGGAATATTCGTCCCTGTCCGAATTTTTCGGCACATGGGAGCCGGAGGGAGCATTTCTCCCCCTGCGGAGTATATCCGCCTCATCCTCCGAAAGCACCGGCAGTATCAGATCATAGGCTGCTGCCTGATATGAAGCGCGGACATATCTCACCGATGCCGCATGGAGCTTTTTGACGGACATATTCGCCCGAAGCACCAGCATACTGCGCACAAGCTCACTGTATACCGCATCTCCGAGAAATGCCATAGTGAGAGGGCTGTACTGCTTAGCTGTATGTTTATCCAAACAGATCCCTCATCCCGTATTATCTGTAATCCGCTTTCCCGCCATGAGCCGAAAAACGATCAGAATACAAAATCAAATTCAAAGCCGAAGATATTGACGGTGTCGCCCTCTTCTATGCCCATCTCTTCAAGCTTGTCTATTATCCCGGAGGAACGCAGCACACGCTGGAAATACTGGAGCGACATATAATCGTCCATATCCACCGTTCTGATGATATGCTCGAGCCAGGGTGCCTCAACATAGAACACCGCATCATCGCCGCGGTGTATATCAAATGACTGTCCCTTTCCTGCTTCCTCATCAAACTTTCTGAGGTCTCCCTCGGGCTCATATCTTTTGATGGGCGGGAGCTTTGCAAGCTCGTCTGCAATCCTGTTGACAAGCTCCTTTGTACCCATAGTGGTAGCCGCGGAGATCTCAAAGAAGGGAAGTCCCTTTTCTTCGATAAATGCCCTGAACTCTGCGATCTGCTCCGGTGTTGCCATGTCGCACTTGTTGGCGCACACGATCTGAGGCCGCTGTGCCAGCTCCTCGGAAAAGCCCGCCAGCTCGCGGTTGATCACCTCAAAATCATCCTTCGGATCGCGCCCCTCACAGCCTGAAACATCCACCACATGAACGATCAGACGGCACCTGTCCACATGGCGCAGGAACTCATGACCGAGCCCCACACCCTCGGAAGCGCCCTCTATAAGACCGGGAATATCGGCCATAACGAAGGAGCGTCCCTCGTCAACGCTGACAACGCCGAGAACAGGCGTAAGCGTGGTAAAGTGGTAATTGGCGATCTTTGGCTTTGCAGCCGAAACGACAGATATCAGCGTGGATTTCCCCACATTGGGAAAGCCCACCAGACCAACATCCGCAAGGAGCTTGAGCTCGAGGATGACCTCAGCCTCCTGCCCTGTAAAGCCGGGCTTTGAAAACCTGGGTATCTGCCTTGTGGGAGTGGCAAAGCGTGCATTTCCCTTGCCGCCCTTGCCGCCATGAGCTATTATCTGCGGCCCGTCATCGGAAATATCCGCAAGGATGTTGCCTGTTTCCTTTTCCCTGATGATAGTTCCTCTGGGCACCTTTATCACAAGATCCGCACCATTTTTGCCCGTGCAGTTCTTTCCGCTGCCGTTCTGACCGCGCTGCGCCTCGTACTTGCGCTTGTACCTGAAATCTATCAGCGTGGAAAGGCTGTCGTCGGGAACAAAGACGATATCTCCGCCCTTGCCGCCGTCACCGCCGTCAGGCCCGCCTGCCGCAACATATTTCTCACGATGAAAGGAAACAGCGCCGTCGCCGCCGTCCCCTGCCTTTATCTTTATGGTAGCCTTATCTACAAACATGGCTGCACTCACTTTTTCTTGCCGAGCTCGTCGCCTTCGTCATGCTTTGTGAGGTTTTCGGAGATAGCCCACATCTTGACTCTTATCTTGCTGCGTCCGCCTCCGGTCTCGATGACAACACATTCATGCTCGGTATCCTTGCGGACGATTATGCCCACGATACCGCCGATAGTCGTCACCTCGTCGCCTATCTGAAGGTTATCCTTCATTTTCTTC
>CAMHMM010000170.1 GCA_946186215.1 uncultured Ruminococcus sp.
ATCATCCGCTGATGTAGCTCCCAAAAGAGCTGCAATAGCGCCATCCATGGAAATAATATCCTCTCTGAGTTTGGCTTCTTTTATGAGCAGATCACATTCATTTTGAGATGCCACTACCGCATTTGCGATAATGCTTTTCGGGTTTGGCTATTTTGCTGTGGCCGATCATATGAAAAGCTATTCGGCAGCTGCGGCAAATATCATGTTCATTTCAACTGTTGTATTTCTTGTCCTGATAGTGGTACATCATGTCCTGTGCGGCGTTGTGGAATGGGTATATATCCGTCTTGGGCGGACAAATGAAGTAAGAGAGGCTGTCCTGCAGCTGCAGAAGGAGACTATCAGCACAATGTTCGCAGGCTATGCGGGACTGCTGGTGTTTGCAGCAACGCTTTTTGTTATGATAATATCGGGGCAAACTAATATACCAAAATGGGGATGTATATTCAACACACTGGTGTTTATGCTCGCTCTCCTGCCGACAAAGCTGCCCGCAAAGGGAAATATAGCAGGGGCGCTGATGTTTCTGGGACTTGCTTTTCTGATATAGCAGAGGGAGAAGATCATGAAGAATGACACAACAAACAGGACTGCATCCGCACGAAGCAATGCGGGTGCAGTCTGTACGATCGCATTGAGTTATGGCAAAATAATAAGGATGATGAATATGGTCATCCCCGCGATGCTTCTGTGTATCATAGGGGATTACTGTATCGGTGCAGAGCCGCGGGGCAGCACTTCTCTCGGCGGCATAGCGAGCTCGGGCTGGCTCACGATAAGCGATATGCGTATCGGTATCTCCAATCTTTTCGGATCAATAGGCACGGTCATGTATTCAGTCGGTGCGATCGCGTTTATCGTCTTTTTGATTAACAGGGCACGGGATTTACAGAACAAGGCAGACAGGATATGGATGTATATATACGCTGCAGGGCTTGGCATCGGGTGTTTATCATTTATGTATTTTCACATTTCATGCGGCGAGCTGATACATCATTTCAATGTCCTGTACGATATAACAGGCGGGGATATATCAAAAACCACCGACGCGTGGACAAGACTTTTCATGACGGAGGCTGTTCCGTATGTGCTGTTTTTCGCCGCCTTTGATGCAGTGACTACGATCGCATGGACGGTGATCATTGCAAAAAAGATATTGCCTGTTTCACGGTGGTGGATACTTGCAGCACCGCTTATCATGGCAGGCATTGGTACTGCCCTTGACCTGCTGCCGCTTCCGTTTTCGGGGATCAATTCCGGCTTTGAGAGCCTCGGCTGGATGCTGATGTTTGTATGCGGGATAAGATATATACGGAGTTTATCTGAATGAATCAAAGCCTGTCCGCTGAGGGCAGGCTTTGATCGTTTGATCGGTCATACACATGAAAAGAGAGTATACGCCTTATCATGTGATTTTGCTATTGTGCGCCATTTAAAAAACGCGCCAGATTTTTTACAGCTTCTACTGCCTGAGTATCCTCTGCGGCGGGCAGTGTGTTTGTGCTGTGTGAGCAGACAAGAGGATAGATCTCCTGCGTGTTGAGCTGATGAAGCAGCACCTTTGCAGTGGAAAAAGCTCTTGCAGGATCGCCGTCGCCGCCGCCCGCAAGTATTACACCGCCTCTTTTGGGCTTTATCCCCGTTGCTTCATTTCTGAAAAATCGGGCGGAATAATACATCTGAAAGCGGCTTGCCGTATCAAGAAGCTTTCCTGTAAGCTCGGCAAAGTATATCGGCGATGCGATGATGACATTGTCACATTCTTCGATGCAGCTGTAAATTTCCTGCATATCGTCCTTTATTGCACAGCCCTTTTCTTTGCGGCAGAAACGGCAATCGATGCAGGGAGAGATATCCGCCGTGTAGCAGTTTACTATCCGGTACTCTCCTGAAAGATGTTCAGTGAGAATATTTATCAGAGAGACCGTGTCCCCGTTTTTCCTCGGAGAGCCGTTGAAGATAAGTGTTTTCAATTTATCACCTGATCTTTTCAAACAGATAAAGCTGTCCGTTAATCCTGCCGCTGCTTTGCTTTGTACATACCGTTTTGGGTAAGCAGATCTATTATGTCATAAACCGTTCTGCCGTTTTTATCCGTATAGCGCCTGCACTGCCCCGGTGTGTCGCGGGTAAATGTATCCCACGCGGATACAAGCTTTTCTGTGTACACAATGCCGTGCTCTTCAAATATTCCTCCGTATTTGCCCGGATCGTTTGAGAAAAGTATCATCTGATTGTATTTGTATTTTCCTATCTCATCGTCCTGAAAATTCCCGGCTCCGAATGAAGACAAACCATCATTTATCAGTATCTCATATAACGGCTCCAACAGCTTTTTCATATACTCAGAAGATAACCCGTCAAGGTAATATACATCCTTGTGAGGAGTTTCAATCGCCATGCTGCCGTCTTCAAACTTTTCTGTGATTTTTTCATCACTGATATTTGCCGGGACCTCGATAAACATAAAAAGCGGCGATCCGCAGTTTCTGTCGATAAAGCTGTCAAGGATGTTCCGGATATTATCTGCATCAACATTGGCTGTGAGCCTGTTTTCGCTGATCTCATATCCCTGCATCAGCTTTTCGGCCGCGGCTATCTGAGCACCTTTTATCATTCTGATCATATATGCGCTCCTGTTTATGCCCGTATCACCATATCGGCGGCCTTTTCGGGATGATATTCATTTACATAATGCCGTTCGGCGGGAAAATAACGCTTTTCGTATTTTTCGGTTATGCTGTTTTCATCGCCTATGTATGTGTCCCGCCTGAGCACTCTTTCAAGGCGTACATCCTCAGGTATGTCGATATACACCATGTAGTCAAATATTCCGTCCAGCTCTTTGCGCTGCAGGAAAATGCCCTCCACCACGATCACAGTGTTTTGAGTGATACGGTATTTCTCTGTGAAATAGCTGTCGTTTTCCTTGTCGTAAAGCTCTGCCTCGAGCTCATGTATATTATCCGTTTTGGCGCGGCTTATAAGCTCTCTGAAATAATCATATCTCCACTGGAGATCGTAATAGCACTGCCACTGGGGATATGCCGGATCGTATCTTATCTCGCGCCTTGTGATAAGATCATCTATATGAAGCAAAACTGTATTGATGCCCTGATCTGTGAGCGCTTTGCATATGCTTTCGGAAATGGTGCTTTTTCCCGCACCGCCCAGGCCGTCTATGCCGATCACTGCGATATTTTGGGATCTGCTTATGTTTATGATATCCTCTGTCAGCTTTTCTGTCAATTCCATGTTAATTCCTTTCATTTATCAGAAATAGAAAATATCCTCGAATTTCTTTTCAAGGGCGATGCAGATGATAAGCGCAAGCTTTGCAGTGGGGCTGTACTGTCCTGTTTCTATGGAGCTTATGGTATTTCGGGAAACGCCCACCATGTCCGCCAGCTCTGCCTGTGAAAGCTTTTTTTCTCCGCGGGTTTCCTTGAGACGGTTGTGTAAAACGAGCCTGTCGTCCATCATTTCACCTGCCCGAAGTCCATGATCATTTTTATTACCGCAAGGACTGTCATTATCAGCATGAACACGCCATATGCTATATATATCCATTTCAGGCTGCCTGTTCTGCGCAGGGACAAAATGAAATATGAGATGCCCTGTGCGGCAGAGTAGCCGAAGAACATTACCCAGAATATGGGAGAGCTCTGATCATACTTTATCTGGCAGATGAAATTCATCAGTGCGCCGAGAGTAAGTGCGGCAGAGCCGGCGATCATCATTGACTTGCGCTGTGCATCGAGTGTTGCAAGGTCAGCGCCCTTGTTTTCGCTCCTGCTTTTTTCAAGTATCTGTTCCTTGGTCATGGTGCATCTCTCCTTTGTGATGACAAGTTTACTTTGCATATTATTATACATATGCCAAGCAAACTTGTCAAGTGAAATGCAAAGTAAACTTGGCAAATCAGAGAAATGCACATTTGTATCCGCTGTAAAGAGCGTATATTCAGATAATATACACAAAACCGCAGTGCGGTGGTCGTAGGACTATCGCACTGCGGCAGTATTTGTGCGGCAGATGTATCACTGTATCGCTATGCGTCTGCGCTCGGGTATCTGTGCCTTGGGCTCTTTCTTGGGAACGGTGATGCTCAGGACTCCGTCGGCAAATTTTGCCTTGATATCTTCTTCGGTGAGCTCCTCACCGACATAAAAGCTCCTCTGCATGGAACCAGAGTAGCGCTCCTGACGGATAAGCTTTCCGTCCTTATCCTTTTTCTCGCTGTCATGTCCTTTCTGAGCGCTTACGGTAAGGTAACCATTTTTGAGTTCAAGGCCTATCTGCTCCTTGGAAAATCCCGGCAGGTCGATCTCAGCCTCAAAGCTGTCATCATGCTCCTTGACATCGGTCTTCATGATGCGTGCGGCATTCTTTCCGTACAGCTTGCGGTCGATATGATCAAGATCCCTGAAATAGGGAAGATCAAAACCGAAGAAATCATCAAACAGACTGTCATTGAAAATTGCGGGTGTTAACATAGGTCATACCTCCTTGACAGAATAACATAAATGTTAATACCATCGGGACGGAGGGTTCAGATCAGGTGCTCATGCGCCTTATCTTCTCTGTTCCTTTGTTCGATTATCAGTATACCACTGTTTTTTAGCAGTGTCAATAGCCGAGTGCTGATTTTCAATCAAATATCAACATAGCTTCACAGGGTTTTCACAATGTTTGATATACTCTTTCAGATACGGGAACATATTCTGCAAAGCCAAGCGCGTGATGTTTTTTTCAGTGCTGCATAGGGTAATGAGAGGCATAAAACTCCGTGCTGCTGATGAGCCGTGACCACCCCTCCGCCCCCGGCGGTGGTGGAGGGATTCGGTCACAGTTCAAATAAGCTAAAATGCTTTATTATCCACATAAATTGTTCCGTTTCAACGGTAGCCTTTTGTCCGAAACGGCTGATTTGCAGCGAGTCAAAGGGGATGAAACACCAGAGGGACGGAGCATC
>CAMHMM010000171.1 GCA_946186215.1 uncultured Ruminococcus sp.
TAAAGAAAACGCAATAGTACATAAGAAACTTATGTGTACTATTGCGTTTTTGGTTATATATAAGAGATAATGATTACCGCACTTTAGAATGTTGATGATGATCTGCATATTAAAAATTGATTAGAAGATCCTCTCATGGATTGACTTGCCGTTTAAGACCATGATAAAATAAAATACAGATTTTTCAAAAAAGCTGTAACGAAATCAGTTTTCGCGCGTCTAATATACAGAAAGCAAAAACAATACGGTCAAAAACGGAGGAATATTATGGAAACATTTTTCGGCTCACTTCTGCACAGGTTGTCTGTTGCAAACATAACACATCTGATATGGTTCGGCGTGATCGCAGTCATAATGATAATACTTGCAGCACTCCACCACAAGTGGAAGGGCGACGATAAGAAGATACGCCTGTGGCGGCTGCTCTGTCTGATCCCGCTGATCCTTGCTGCTGTTCATGCGCTGATCTATCTGATGGGATTTCCGTTTTTCATTGTCGGACATTTCCCTCTGTATGCTGTCGCATTATTCGCCCTGCTGCCGATACCCTTTGCAAAACGAAAGATCGGCTATAAGATAACCGCAGCGCTCACAGGGCTTGTGACCTGTGTTTTCGGCTTTTACTATCTTGGGATGTCTCCGTTATATTTCAACCATTCACGGGAGAGCTACACCGACTCGTTCCATTCACTGGTGCAGGATATGGACAAGCACTATGTCCTGAAGGAATGGAAGGGCGTTGACTTTGCAGCCCTTGAAGAAAAATATATGCCGATGGTGCAGGAGGCAGAGCAGGCACAGGACAAGGAAAAGTTCGCGGATGCCATCATGGCGTTCTGCTGTGAACTGCACGACGGTCATGTTCCTGTAATAACAGCTAATGAAGACAGGATACGCTGTGCATCCTACACAATGTCTTATCAGCCCCGTGAATACGGCCTTGCAATGGTTCAGCTCGACAACGGTGATGTGATCGCGGTATGCACAACAGATGATGTTCATAAGTTTGGCATAGAAGACGGCACCGTCATCACAGAATGGAACGGCAAGGATATTCTGCAGGCTTGTGCAGAGGATGTGCCCGACCTCGGTATGCCCGTAAAGGAGAATGCAGACCGTGTTGCGGCGATGGTCCTTTCGGGAATCGGCGGAGAAACAGTTGATGTGACCTTCATTGATAATAACGGTGCAGAGCAGACAGCAACACTCACCGATCTCGGTGAGCCTCATACACAGCTTGAAGCGTTCAGAGCTTACAGGCATTTTGATAAGCTGGGGACAGAGGAGGAAGACCAGTCACTGATGAACGAGAATTTCTCTACAAAAATGCTGGATGACAAGTGCGGTTATCTGAGGATCACAGCCGAGGGAACAGACAACGGGTTTTATGATATATTTGTGGGATATATGATGGGTGATCACGCACAGGCAAGGGAGATGTTCCGTGAAAAGCTCCGTGATCTCAAAGCACAGGGAATGGAATATCTTGTGATAGACCTGCGGAATAATATGGGCGGCTATGACGAGATAGCAAACGCCCTTTGCGACCTGCTGACAACAGAGGATCAGCAGCATTATGGGATAGGGATACGGGAGAATGGCAGCTACAGGTTCTCCTCGGTACACGGCATACACGCAGACGGTGAATTTGCCGATCTTAAGGTCGTGGCTCTGACTAATTTCGGTGCCCTCAGTGCAGGCGACGGCGCTTCCCTGTATCTGTCATCGCTTCCCAATGTGACGCTTGCGGGGATCACCGATCCCTACGGCTGCAATCAGGAAACAGGCGGCATCAGCGTGCTTTCGGGCGGAGAAGTATATGTGGGCTATCCTGTAGGGCTTGTGCTTGATGGGAATGGTGATCCCAACATCGACACCCGTGCAGACCGCATCAGCCGCAACCCCGTTGAGGAGCGTATCCCCCTTGATCATGATTCGGCTATGAAGATATTCCGCGACGGCGAGGACTATGAGCTGGAGTGGGCGATGGATTATCTCAGCGCTCAGTGATCAGCCGCAAGTCTGCGTAACTGCTTAATAAATTTTTTCAACAAGCTGTAACGAAATCCGTTTTTCTCCGTCTAATATATGAAAGCAAAAATCATATTCATTACGGAGGGAAATGAAATGGACAAAAAACTTCTTAAATTATTAGCGGCAATAGGTACATTTTTTCTGAATCTGCTGCTTATCAACGCGGTCGGCAAGCTGGTCGTTCCCGAGGAATGGGGCAACGATTCTACATTACAAAATATAGGAACAATACTGATGGAGATCGAGGCCACTGCTGTGTTCGTTCTGCTGTCGGTAAAGGTTTTGAAGATAAAGATAAACATAGGCAGGGAAAACCTTGTCAAGGGTATCTTCCGGTACGGACTCGTGATCTGTATTGCCACCGCTCCCGAAAAGAGCATAGCTGCCGCCCTGCCGCATATATTGCTGTCATTCGTCACATTTATGTGTGTCGGCGTTGCGGAAGAGGTCACCTGCAGAGGCGTTATATTCGGTGCGTGCAGAGAATATTTCGGTGATAGCAAAAAGGGTATATACCTATCCGTATTTTTATCGGCACTGGTTTTCGGCGGCGTTCATATCGTAAACCTGATCAGCACTCCCGACCTTGTCATTGCAACGATCACACAGGTGATATATGCGGCGGAGTTCGGCGTGATCTTCGCTGTCGTATATTACCGCTCCGAAAACCTTCTGCCCTGCATCATTCTTCACGGTCTGTTCGATTTTGCAAATTACTTCTGGCTATGCTTTGCAGGTAATGTGAATGAAGCACTGAATGTACAGAATACAACGGATACTGATATTATTTCCGCAATTGCGCTCATAGCTCTGTGCTCGACCTTTGTGATCTCGGGGCTGTGGCAGCTCAGGAACATATTCAAAAACAAACCTGCGGAGGAACCTGCAAATGGATAAACAGTGCATGACAAAAAGGGACATGATAGTAACGGGTGTCATTGCGCTTGTGGTAACGGTCATGTATATCGCCTGCATACCGTTTGGGTTTATCACATGGCAGCCCCTTGACTTTCAGGAATGGCTGATACGCTCCTGCCTCAATATGGCGCTGTGTACAGCGGTCATATTTACCGCACTGAAAATATTCAAAGTGGATCTGCATATGCGCATCACAAAGGACGGACTTTCTGCAGGGCTGAAAAGCACAGCACTTCCCTTCGTTTTATACCTTGTATTTTTACTCATAAGCAGTGTGATAAATTATCTGCCTTTTACAAACACTCCCTCTGCGGCAAAGCTTATCGTATACTGTGTGATATTCTCACTGCTGACAGCGGTCACAGAGGAGCTTATCCTGCGGGGTATGGTGCTCAATGTCACCTTTGATATACTGAAAAGCTCAAAGCACAGATACCTGTTTGCAATAATAATTTCATCCGCGCTGTTTGCAGCGCCCCATATATTCTCCGTTATCGGCGAGGGCTTCGTAGTATGCCTTTTCCGCTTTATCTATCCGTTCGGCTTCGGGATGTTTATGGGCTATCTTTACAGGAAAACTGATAACCTGCTCGTCCCCGTGATATATCATTTTATCACCGACATGGCCGGAGCGATCCCCGAATGCTTTTCGGGCGCGGAGTGGACAGCATACAAGCCCGCATTTATGATAATATGCTCCGCTGTTTCTATAATCGTTTCGGTGATATGTGCAGTAAAGGCCGTTCAGATGGAAGCGGTCATGCATTATGAAAGGAAAGAATAATGAAGAAAGCGTTCAGGATCATAGGAAAAATATTCCTCGGAATACTTATATTTATAATTTCAGTGATCATCATCCTTTTCGTTTCAAGACTCATCGGTAAAGCCGTAAACAGCCGTACTCCCGAGGGCGGGATAAACGAAACGATGTATGTTGACATAAACGGCACAAAACAGTGGATAAGCATATACTGAACGGACAGGAACAACCCTGTTCTTCTCTATCTTCACGGCGGGCCGTGCGGTCCGACGAGTGCTATGGACTGGATAATATTCCGCAAGCTAAGCGGGGATTATACGGTCGTAAACTGGGATCAGCGCGGTTTCGGGCACAATTACCCCGACTATACGGAAACAGAGCCCATCACCGCCGAAACATATATGCAGGACGGTCTTGAAATGACCGATTTTCTGCGCTCGTATCTTAACAAAGATAAAATAACCGTTATGGGTATTTCATGGGGCTCGTTATTTGCATCGAACCTCGCTCTCGAACACCCCGACAGATACGATGCAGTGATCGCAATGTCCCTCGTTGTTGATATTCCCGAAAGTCAGCAGTATTTCAGGGAAGTCATGCTCAATGAAACGGCAGATGATCCCGAAATGCACGCCCTTGCAGAACAGTTAGACCCTGAAAAGCTGACATTCTCCCCCGAAGAAGAAGAGAACATAAAAAGGCTCAGCGAACGCTACTGCTTATATGATGATTATTTCAACACCCCCGATGTGAGCCTTCTTTCCGGAGTGTGGTTCAATCCATACTGCACGCTCAAGCAGCAGCTCGAAGCCCTCGGCTTCTCAGAGGACTATAACAGTCTTCGTATGGTACAGCAGGGCGGAGACGGGCTTAACGACCTCGTGGATCTGGTACAGTCATTGTCGCTCAAAGACAGAACGGAATATGAGATACCCTTCTATCTTATAGAAGGAAAATACGATCACGGCTATCTGAATATGTGTGAAGAGGCTGCGGCTTATTTTGACAAGGTGCAGGCCCCCGACAAGGAGATGATCTATACCGAAGGAGGCCACAGCTCCCCGATGATGAAAAGCGAAGACCTTGCCGCTTTTCTGCATAAAATTGCAGAAAAACCCTGTCAGTGATCACTCGGAAACGAGATTTTATGAAAAATACAGAAGAGGGCGTGCTGATCCACAGCACGCCCTGCAGCCTGTCGAACAACCCCAAATTCAGGCATGAATTTGGGGTTGAAATTGTAAAA
>CAMHMM010000172.1 GCA_946186215.1 uncultured Ruminococcus sp.
ACAGACGATCTTATCCAGCTCACGGCATTCTCCGAGCTTGCCAACTACAACGGTAAGGCAACAGGCTGGTTCGCACAGATCCTCAAGGATAAGTTCAACTGCGAGGTGACCATCGTTCCCGCTACCGACGGCGCATTCGATACAAGAATGGAGTCCGGCAATCTGGGCGATCTGGTCGTATTCGGCTCTGACGGCGGCAACTATCAGCGCGCTGCAAAGGAAGGGATGCTCTTCGACTGGGAAGAGGACGGCCTTATTGATGAATACGGCGCTTACACAAGGGACAATATGCCCTATGCCCTCACCAAGAACCGCACCTTCAATGATTCCTTTGGCGCAGGCAACAAGATCTTCGGCTTCGGCCACAATGTTGCCACATCTCCCGAGGATCACGAGGCATTCTTCTACACGATGGATATGCGCTGGGATCTTTACAAGCAGCTCAACTATCCCAAGATGGAGAGCCTTGACGATCTCTACGATGTATTCGTTCAGATGAAGGAGCTCCAGCCCACCGATGCAAACGGCAAGGAATCCTATGCATTCTCGCTCTGGCCCGACTGGGACGGCAACATGGTAATGTACATCAAGGCATTTGCTACCTGCTACTGGGGACACGATGAGATGGGCTTCGGCCTTTATGATGTGGAAAATGGCAAGTACTACGACTGCACCGAGGATGACGGTCCTTATCTTACATCCCTCAAGTTCTTCAACAAGTGCTTCCGTGCAGGCCTTGTGGATCCCAACTCCATGACACAGACCTACAACGAGATGACCGAAAAGGTATCCGCAGGCGGCGTATTCTTCTCCATCTTTGACTATGCAGGCTCTGCTGTATACAACACCGAGGATCATCTCAGCGAGGGCAAGGGAATGTATCCCGTTGTTCCCTCCGATGCAACTCCTCTCTGCTACGGCATGAATGTAATGGGCGGCAACCGTATCTGGACCATCGGTGCTTCCACTGAATATCCCGAGCTCGTTATGGCTATCATCAACTATCTCGTAACTCCCGAGGGCTGCATGACCTCATGGTACGGCCCCAAGGATCTCTGCTGGTACTATGATGAAAACGGCAACTCCTGCCTGACCGAATTCGGCGAGACCTGCCAGGCTGACAAGAAGGGCACCATGATGCCCGCAGAATGGGGCGGCGGTTCCTACAATGACGGCTCCTTCCAGGTAAACAACACCACATGGACAAGAGATGCCAAGAACCCCGATTCCAACGGCGAGACCTACAACGCTGAAAACTGGGTATCCAGAAGACACGACACCGATTATGACATCCTCTCCGACTGGAGAAACTGGTCCGGCTGCTACAACGCACAGGAATACATGGACAGCGTTCCTCACAGAACTTCCATCGCAACATCCTATTCCGAGTCTGATCAGAGCGATGAGCTCAAAGTCATCTGGCAGCAGGTTGCTGACTGCGTAAAGACCTACACATGGAAGGCTGTTTACGCTCAGTCCGACGAAGAGTATCAGGGCTATGTTGACGAGATGAAGGCTAAGATCAAGGAATACGATCCCAACGGTGAGTGCCTTGCATACTGCAACGCTGAGGCTGCAAAGAGATGCGCTCTCGAGGATGCAGTAAGAAACGCAGGCAACTGATCCTGCAAGGCCGGCGGTCGGTCTGATGCAGATCAGACTGTAATGCTCATTAGCTGACATATGACGATCTCCCATCTTCTGCTTTATGGCAGGGGATGGGAGATCTTATTATATCACAAAAACGGCAGTCTGCAAACGATGCAGGCTGCCGTATCATCTGATCTATGCTTTGGCGATATGTCCGCAGTATTTTGCCACCGCTCCGATAGCCCCTGCGAACTGTCCCAGAGGCACCGTGCGGAAATCCAGTCCGTGGAGGGCGCTGACCGCTTTGAGCGACCTGTCCGCAAACTCCAGCTCAGCGGGAGCACCAGCGAAAAGCGCTGTATCATACCCGTTGTATTTGCAGACAAATGCTGCCATGACACCTACTGTCTCGAATACAAGCGTAGCTGCCGCTGCCGCACGGTCACAGTCGTTTTCGCCGCTCGCAGCACCTTTTCCGAAATTGGCTGCGGTAAGATTGGGGTCAACGCCCTGTGTGGAGCCGCCGATACATATATCACCTACGGTAAGGTCGATATTGCGGGAGTTGCCGCTTTCTATCAGTCCGCAGATACCGTCATAATCACGGGTGTCAGTAAGCCTTCCGCAAAGCCCCATGAGGGTGCCGCCGCCTACGCCCGTACCGCCGAGATATCTGTACTGATCGCCGTCAGCAAGCACGAATGATGTTCCTGTCCCGATACAGGCCACAAGAGCCTTTTTAACTCCGCAAAGCTCCTGCGCGGCTCTGGCAAAGCATTCAAATTCGCTGAGAAGCTCGACCTTTTCCTCTGTATAGCCGGAAAGAATGCCGCTTCCGATACCTGTAGCACATATCACGCTTATCTGTGCGCTGTTTTCCCGTGCCATTGAGTGTATCTCGCCGATCAGCCTTTCGCGGTCGCGGTCATTGAGGTATGTGTGCCTGTTCAGGATATTTCCATGTTCGTCGGCAAGGACGAGCTTTATGCAGGTTCCGCCGATATCCGCACCTATGACCGCATTCATGATATCACTCCTGTTTTTGCTGTAAATATCTCAGACATTTTCAAGCTCTTCAAGCACCATCTTTGCGCAGTCCTTTGCGGACTGCTTTCCGTTTCTCTGAGCGCCGCCAATCATATCAAGCTCCATAAGGCAGTCCTCGATTATGCACACAAGATCATCCTCACAGGTCTCTGATATTTCCGAGAGATTAGTGTACATCTTATCCGCAGTGAGCTTTCCGGCGAGAACCGCATTGCACACATCGCTGATCTTCTTCTTGTTTTCGTCCATATTGATCCCCTTTCTGCCGCAGTGCAGCATATGATATTTTATGAAGCGCTGTTTGCTTTATTAATTCCGGATTACGGCTGCTGTTCTTCGAGCAGGTCTGCCACCGCCGCCATTTTTTCAAGTGTCATCGCCTCAGGCCGCACAGTAGGGGAAAGGCCTGCACCCTCTATTGCGGATATGACGATATCCTTCGGGATGCCAAGCGTTGCCGAGACGGAATTTGCCAGAGTCTTGCGCCGCTGTGTGAACGCACTCCGCACGAGCCTGAAATAAAAGCTCTCGTTTTTCACGCTTACGGGAGGCTTGTCAAGGATATCCAGCCTTATAACGCAGGAATCCACATTAGGCGCGGGCATGAAGCTTCCGCGGGATACATTGAAAAGTATTTTCGGGGTGCTGTAGTAGCGCACTGCAAAGCTTACTGCACCGCATTCCCTTGTACCGGGCTCTGCGCACAGTCTGACAGCCGCTTCCTTCTGCACCATCACCGTTACCGACTTTATGGGCAGGCGGCTTTCAAGAATATACATTATCACCGGAGAGGTGATATAATAGGGGAGATTTGCACACACTGCGCATTCGAGCCCGCTGAAATTTTCCATGATCACCGCTGCAAGATCGGTTTTCAGCACATCCGCATTTATTATTCTGATGTTGTCGTGATCGGCAAGAGTTTCCTCGAGCACGGGCATGAGCCTTGTGTCTATCTCAACTGCGGCGACCTTGTCCGCGCGCTTTGCAAGCTCATGAGTGAGGACACCCACTCCCGTCCCGATCTCGATTATGCCGAAGCCCTCACGGGCGTTGCCCATTTCCGCTATTTTCGGGCATACGGACGGGTTTATCAGAAAATTCTGTCCGAGACTTTTGGAAAAGGTAAAGCCGTGCCTTTCCATAATGTCACGGACAACAGAGATATTGGTAAGACCTTCCATAGATCAGCTCCATAAAGCAATGCTCTGAACAGTGTACAATGCTCACGGGCACCCCGCGGCATTGTACGCATTTATGTGTCACACCTTCGGCAGAGCCTTTACCGATCCTGCGATCTCTTCATCAGTTGGGATATAGTCGCTCATCTTGCCGTCATTGAATGCGGCATAGGCATACATATCAAAATAACCTGTACCGGTAAGGCCGAAGAGAATGGTCTTTTCCTCGCCTGTTTCCCTGCATTTAAGTGCTTCGTCGATAGCGACCTTGATCGCATGGCTGCTTTCGGGAGCGGGGAGGATGCCCTCAACGCGTGCAAATCTCTGTGCTGCCTCGAATACGGATGTCTGCTCAACAGAGCGTGCTTCCATAAGTCCCTGATCGTAAAGCTCGGAAAGTATGGAGCTCATGCCGTGATAGCGAAGACCGCCTGCGTGGTTGGGAGAGGGCATGAAGCCGCTGCCAAGAGTGTACATCTTCTGGAGAGGGCATACCTTTCCTGTGTCGCAGAAATCATATGCATAAACGCCGCGGGTGAGACTCGGGCAGGATGCGGGCTCGACAGCGATTATTCTGTAATCAGCCTCGCCGCGTAGCTTTTCGCCCATAAAGGGAGCGATAAGACCGCCGAGATTTGAGCCGCCGCCTGCGCAGCCGATGATCATATCGGGCTTGATGCCGTATTTATCCATTGCGGTTTTGCACTCAAGACCGATGACAGTCTGATGGAGAAGTACCTGAGAAAGAACGCTTCCCAGAACATATCTGTAGCCCTCATGTGTGGTAGCAGCCTCAACAGCCTCGGAGATAGCGCAGCCAAGGCTTCCGTTTGTATCGGGGAATTCCCGGAGTATCTTTCTTCCGACCTCTGTCGTGTCAGAGGGAGAGGGAGTGACGCTTGCGCCGTAGGTGCGCATTACCTCGCGGCGGAAGGGCTTCTGCTCATAGGATACCTTTACCATGAAAACGCGGCAGTCAAGGCCGAAATAGGAGCAGGCCATTGACAGTGCAGTACCCCACTGGCCTGCACCTGTCTCGGTGGTAACGCCCTTGAGCCCCTGCTTCTTTGCGTAATATGCCTGTGCGATAGCGGAATTGAGCTTATGGCTGCCGCTTGTGTTGTTGCCCTCGAA
>CAMHMM010000173.1 GCA_946186215.1 uncultured Ruminococcus sp.
GGTGCGGCGTGGTCGATAGTTCCAATGCTCTCCACAGTTTTCTTCGGTGCAGGTGCGCCGCTTGTCATAGTTGCGATCCTTCTTGTGATGATACTTCATATGTGGATAACCGCAAAGGTGTTCAGCAAAGGCCTTGTCAGGGCTGAGGACAGATGCGGCATGATAATGGAGCTGCCTCCCTATCACAAGCCGAAGTGGGGCGCACTGTTCAGATATGTGTTCGGCAGGACAAAGGACACATTCTTCCGCGTAACAAAGGTAGTTCTGATAGTCTGCACCATATTCTGGCTGCTCAGCTACACCACAGGCTCCGTTGAGGATACAGCACTTTACAAGCTTGGCATTGCGATAGAGCCCGTAACGAAGATATTCGGTCTTACATGGCCGCTGTTCCTTGCATACATCGCTTCCATGGTCGGCAAGGAGGGTGCAGTGGGCGTGATAAGCGCGCTGTTCACAGGCGGCTCCATTTATGCGGCAACATCCGGAGCACAGGCAGCAGCTGCAAACCTCAATGAGATACTCCTTGCAAATGTGACACTCCCGGAGGCACTGGCATTCATATTCGCCATAACCTTCAATCTTCCCTGCGTAGTTGCTCTTGCAGCAACATATCAGGAGATACACTCGGTCAAGTGGACTGCAAAGATAGCGCTGTACTATATCGGAACATCGCTTTTGCTCGCGTGCATAGCATATCATATAGGCCTGCTTATCTGGTAACGGGGAATAAATATGAAAAAGCTCCTTGAACTGTTAAAGGACGGAAATTCACGGACAATAGAACTGCTCGCGGCAGAGCTTGAAACAACTCCAGAGGATGTTCGCAGGAAAATAGATTTTCTTGAACGCATGGGAGTGATACAGCGAAGCGGGTTTTCTGTTTCGGCCAGATGCGGCGGAAACTGCGGCGGCTGCGAAAGTGCTGCCGCCTGCAAGGGATGTATACCGAAGAACGCCCCGCAAAATATGGGTGATATGTGGGAAGTAAAAAAATAGCATTGTGTAAAATATGTAAAAGGGGTAAGGGAATGACCTTCAGCAAACAGGATACTGTCGTATCCGCTCCTACAGGTATAAATGATCCGCTTTACAGGCTGACCAGAGCTGCTGTGCGCTTTGTGGATCTGAAAAAGAGCATGACGGGCACAAGGGAAGAAGTGCTTGCAAACGCGCAAAAGGCCAATAAGAACCGCACTTTTGTAATGCCTTCGGATAAAAAGGCTTTCTATACCGATCATATCATAGAAAAGCAGTATCACTGCCTTGAAGTCGGTACCGCAGGAACAAGGAAAAGAAACGCAGTGATGTTTGTGTTCGGCGGAGGTATGATACTCGGTTCGGATAAGGCAGATGTGAGATTATCAAGAGATATCGCCCGCAAAACAGATTCCGATGTGTGGTTTCCCTATTATCCTCTTTGCCACGAGCACGATATGCTCGAAAATGTGCAGATGATATATGACTGCTACAAAAAGATGCTCGGATACTACGACCCGGAGAATATCGTGCTTCTGGGCTTTTCATCGGGAGCGGCGCTTATCCTTGACCTTATAACCTACATAAACGAGCTGAGCGACGGCGGCGAAAGCATCCCCATGCCGGGGTTCATGATACCTGTTTCACCCGGAAGTGTCCCCGTGACGGAAAGAGAAAAGGACAGCCTTCATATGCTCGCCTCTAAGGATATCGCCATACCCGAGGAGTATATGTACACCGCGCGGGAGATAATGTGCTGCGGCAGAGATGTTCCCGAAAAATATCTTGCAACGGCGCACGGGGATTTCAGAAACGCTCCCATAACGCATTTCTACTACGGCAGTGCTGAAGCGTTGTATGCCTTTGCCCCATCATATGCCGAAAGCTTTCGCAAGGCAGGCGCAAAGTGCATCATCCATGTGGGAAAGGGTATGCATCACTGCTATGCCCTGCAGTACTTCATCCCCGGGTGCAGACCTGCATTTGATGAGATAATATCACTGATAAACGATCATTTCAGCAACATAAAAGGAAAATAATATGAGTACAGATCCCGTTAATGCAGAGATGATAAACTGCATTTCTCTTGCCCGCTGGGGCAGCGAGGAGCATTCCGTCAATGACTGCGGCATCGAAATAGGCTATTGCGCCGAGGGGCGGCGGATATACTGCTTTAATGACAAATGCGAGATACTGACAGAGGGGCAGTTCATCATATGTCTGAGAAGATCACAGAAGGCTCCCTCGGTCATGCTTACAGGGCGGGAGCAGGGAATGACCTTGTATATCATGGGCACCGATATCTGCTTGCCTATCCCCGGTCTTTTTGACGGAACCGGTATTTTCTCAGCCCTGAGGGAATGCTGTCATGGCGGCGATCATGCTGTGTGCTTTTCACAGCGGATATCATCCGTTTTTTCCGAGCTGATGCACACAGAGACGGCCGACAGCATATACAAACTCAGGCTCACCGAGCTTTTGCTTATGCTTTGCGAAGCGGCAGAGCATGATATTGCTGCCGCTCCTCATATATGCACATATCAGGAGCTTGAAGCTGCGCAGAGGGTGTTTGACTATTCAATGGAGCATATAAGCGAGCATATCAGCATCGAAAGGCTCGCTGAATATACAGGCATATCATCTACACGGCTGAAGGCAGGCTGTCACAATGTCTATGATATGCCGCTGTATTCGTTCATCCGCAGGGAAAAAATGTACAGAGCGGCAGAGCTTTTGAAGAAGACCGACCGCCTGATAATAGATATCGCTGCAGATATGGGATACGATAACCCCAGCAAGTTTTCAGGTGCATTCAGGGATATCATGGGCACATCTCCGAATGATTTCCGCCGTTCCGGCCTGTCCGTTTGGAGCATTCCTGCACTGCAGTGCAAATAAAAGCTCTATCCGCCACTGTTTTCTGTCTGTCCGTTCTGAGTGGAATCAAAGAGACACATCTGTTATAATTAACAATAAGCATATTGCAAAACACAAACAGAGGTGATATATATGGCATTACCATGGGGCAAGATAGGACTGTTCGCAGGCGGAGTGCTTTTCGGCACAGCGGGCATAAAGATACTCGGAAGCAAGGATGCAAAAAAGGTCTACACAGGCGTGACTGCGGCTGTTCTTCGCGCAAAGGACTGTGTGATGGAAACGGTCACGAATATCCGTGAAAACTGCGATGATATCGTTTCGGATGCAAAGGAAATAAACGAGGAACGAAAGCTCGCAGAGGATGATGCTGTGATCGAAGATACGGCTGACATCATCCCCGATGAAGAAGGAAAAGATGAATAACATGAGCAGCCCGCCTTATGACGGGCTGTTTTGATATGGAGTGATAGCTTTGAAATGTAAGATACTTCATGAATCGAAGGGGCGTATCCGTGTGCATTTCTGCCGCAGATATATGACACTGCATCAGGCGGATATCGCCGAGTATGCCCTTTGTGCTCAGACGGGGATAACCAAAGTGCAGGTGCTTGACAGGACCTGTGATGCTGTGATATTCTACACCTGCGCAAGAGAGGATGTTATAAGGGCGCTGTCCCGTTTTTCCTTTGATGATGAAAAGGCGCAGGCGCTTGTTCCCGCGCAGACAGGCAGGGCTCTTTCCCGTGAGTATGAGGAAAAGCTTACTGATGCAGTTGTACGCCGCGTGCTGCACAAGCTGCTGCTCCCGCTGCCGGTAAGAAGGATATTGTCGGTGATAAAAGCGGTCAGATTCATCATGAAGGGTCTTGAATGTCTTGCAAGGGGCAGACTTGAGGTAGCTGTGCTGGATGCGGTAGCGATAACCGTTTCTATACTCAGGGGCGATTTCAATACTGCAGGCAGCGTTATGTTCCTGCTTAATATCGGCGATATCCTCGATGAATGGACACATAAAAAATCGGTGGATGACCTTGCGCGGACAATGTCGTTGGGCGTTGAACAGGTGTGGATGAAGGGTGAGGACGGCGATGTGCTCGTTCCTGTATCTCAGATACAAAAGGGAGATATGATCGTTGTCCGCACAGGTTCCATGATCCCCCTCGACGGTAAGGTAGTAAGCGGCGATGCAGATGTTAATCAGGCATCGATGACAGGCGAATCCGCTCCCGTGCATAAATCCGAGGGAGCCTATGTTTATGCGGGAACGGTCGTTGAGGACGGCGAATGCACCATATGTGTTGAAAACACAGCAGGCAACGGGCGTTATGACCGCATCGTGAAAATGATCGAGGAATCCGAGGCGCTCAAATCCACTGCGGAGAGCAAGGCTGCACATCTTGCTGACAGGCTTGTTCCCTGGTGTCTCGGTGCCTCTGCGCTTGTATGGCTGCTTACACGCAATGCAACAAAGGCAGTCGCCGTGCTCATGGTGGATTTCTCCTGTGCATTAAAGCTCGCTATGCCCATTTCCGTTTTGTCTGCAATGAGGCAGTGCTCCGAAAACGGCATCACCGTAAAGGGCGGCAAGTTCCTTGAAGCAGTGGCTGAGGCTGATACGATAGTGTTTGACAAGACGGGCACTCTTACCTATTCACAGCCCCATGTAGCGAAAGTGATACCCTTCGGCGGACGCGATGAGGCTGAAATGCTCCGGCTTTCTGCGTGCCTCGAGGAGCATTATCCTCACTCGATAGCAAATGCTGTGGTCAAGGCAGCGGCTGACAGAGGACTTCTGCATGAGGAGCGGCATTCCAGAGTGGAATATGTGGTAGCCCACGGCATATCGAGCATGGTGGACGGCGAAAGAGTCGTAATAGGAAGCTATCATTTCGTTATCGAGGATGAGGGCTGCAAAGCGCCCGAGGAGGATATTTTCCTGCATCTTCCAAAGGAATATTCACATCTGTATCTCGGAATAGGCGGCGAGGTCGCTGCGGTCATTCTCATAGAAGATCCGTTAAGAGAGGAAGCATCCGATGTAATGGCATGAGTTTCCTGTTTGCCATCCTCCGTTGTAA
>CAMHMM010000174.1 GCA_946186215.1 uncultured Ruminococcus sp.
AGAAAGTGGTATAATCAATAATGCACATGGATATGTCATAGGAATAAAAAGCACCTGGCTAACAAAATTACCAGCTTTGACAGGCAATTTATAATCATCATGTCAATACATTAGGAGATCAATAAATATGGCAACAATACATTTTGTGAATCTGGACCCGAACATACAAACGGCAGTACGGAACAGACTGTACAACGAAGAAGAGATCATTCGGTTGAATGAAAAAATACAGGCGGATGAAAAGACAAAGAAAAAAGCGTTTATTGTTACAATGAGCTTTGTAACTTTACTGTTATTAGTTGGCGGGATCATTATATACGGGTCTGAAATAGGTTTTCCGGATGCATTGCCCTTGCTTCTGCTCAATATGCTTGTTGCAGCAATAGTGGGGCTGGTAAGCTGGTATGCTGCAATAGGAAGAATGTCAAAACAATGGGATGATCTGCTGAGAGTCTACTACCCGGCTGTATATATGGATAATGAATATGGCCGCATAGATCAGAGCGATGAGAATCCTCAAAAACCGGAGCCGGCTGCAAAAGCAAAGACTGCAATAGACAAAAAAAGTGTACTGAAGAAAGTGTATTATATTGTAACGATCATACTGTCCGTTCTCGTAATGGCGTTATTTGTGATAGTAGGGATCTCATCAATAACTTCAAGGCGTTCAAGCTCTGATATGGCCGGTGCTTCCGCGTCGATAGTGATCGCATGCATTGCGGCAGGATATCTGATCCTGTCTGTAAAAGGGATACTCCAAAACTGTTATATCCCCGGTATAATTCTTGAAAAAGCAGGAATCCTGTTCGTCGGGATCAGCCTGATCGTATGCATTACAGGGATCTTTTCTCAGAGCAAAATAACCGAGGTGCTCATTATATCTGTTCCGGCTTTCATCATCGGGGCTGTTTGTTTCAGCATAGGCACAAAAATGATAAACAGAAAACGCGATCAGCATTGAATAACCCGCAAAATGAGAACGGATATGTAAAATCAGTACGAATTTATGGCAAATGAAAACACATCTCCCCGCACTCCGTGAAAGTGCGGGGAGATCGTTGTTTAGGGCTATTTTTTGAAAAAGTGAAAGTCGCAGCAGGTGCCGCCCATGCCAAGAGTCTGTGTACGGGTAAATCCCAGCTTTTTCAGATCGCCGTAGGTTATATCATCTACCTCGCAGAACGCCCTGCACAGCTCGGGACAGTCAAACTCCTCACAGGCGTTGTGCCACAGGCAGTTTGTTATGGTGATGTCGTAGTAGTCCTTGCCTTCTTTCTGTGTGCTCACCTGCAGATCGGTAGTCCGCATTATTTTAAGGAAGGTCTTGCTGTAAGCCTTGTAAAAGCCGGGGAATTTCTCCATAAAAGCAGTGCTTTCGTGCTTTTGACGGCCTATGACCTCTACCATGTATTTTCGCGTGAGCTCATATGCCTTTTCCGAAAGATCATTATCATTCTGAAATGCCTTGTACAAAGCGATCCGAGGCAATATCGTCCCGGTAAGGGTTTTCATCTGATTCGGAGTTTTTACCGACAGCTTTGATACGCATTCTTCAAATATATGTTTTTGCGATGCCGAAATACGGCGGCCATTTTCACCGCCTATCGTTTGTATTAGCCATTTTTCAATTTGTTTCTGCTGATCCATATGTATATCCCTTCTATTGATTCATCACAGCGTTAGCCTTAGCATACTATCATTATAACACATATCCATGCAGATTTCAAGAGCCTGCATGCGGCGAAACGCCGCTGTTACCCGTATGCTTGTTTAAAGGGTAATTCTCATTTGCAGCTCGGAACTTTTATGCCCATTGTTTTATATTTTTAATGACAACTAAACGCCGCAGTTAACCGTCAGGCTGAGCCTGCACCCGCTCGTATGCTCATCGGCAAGGCCGACAGCTACCCGTATGTTTATTTGTAGGTAATCTTTCAATTGTGGCTCGAAACTTTTATGACTGCTATTATTTCACACTTGGTTGGCAAGGCCGACAGCTATCCGTATGTCTATTTGAATGTAATCTTTCAATAGTAGCTCGGAACTTTTATGCCTGCTATTGTCGGCATACATCTGTATGTATATTTGCGGGTGATATGTATTTCCCACGCTCAACATTTTATTCAAAAAGAGGGCATTGATTTTCCGGATAAGATAGTGTAAAATAGTGTAATGATAGTTTTTGCCTATAGCCGCAAAAATTCGTTATATATGTTTCCAAGTGGCAGCGCCGCCTTCGGCGCAGGAAGTGATAAAATGGAAAATACGCGTTCAAAGGTACATATAGATATGTGCGAGGGAGCGATACTCCCGAAAATGATACGCTTCTCGATACCGCTGATGCTGTCGGGAATACTGCAGCTTCTGTTCAATGCGGCGGATATCGTCGTTGTCGGGCGGTTCGCGGGGGAGGCTTCTCTTGCAGCAGTCGGTTCTACAGGCTCTCTGACCAATCTGATGATCAATCTGTTCGTTGGTATGTCCATAGGTGCCAATGTCACGATGGCACACTTTATCGGATCGGGAAAGCGCAGGGACATACGCCTTACGGTGCATACATCCATGCTTCTGAGCATGATCTGCGGCGTGTTCCTTACTATCCTCGGCTTTTTCGGAGCTGAAAAGGCGCTGACCATGATGGAAACTCCGCCGGAGGTACTGCCTCTTGCCGCAACATATCTGAAAATATATTTCCTCGGCATGACATCCAACATGGTCTATAATTTCGGCTCTGCGATACTTCGCGCATCCGGGGACACACAAAGGCCGCTTGTTTACCTCACTGTCGCGGGCGTGATAAATGTAGTGCTCAACCTTATATTCGTTATAGGTTTTAAGCTTGATGTTGCAGGCGTTGCGGCAGCCACGGCGATATCACAGACTGTTTCCGCTGTGCTGATAGTCCGCTGCCTGATGAAGGAAGAGGGAGCAATAAAGCTTATCCCGCAGGCTCTTGCGATAGATCCGAAAAAGCTGAAGATGATACTGGCAGTAGGCATTCCTGCGGGATTTCAGGGAATGATGTTCTCATTTTCCAATGTCGTGATACAGTCATCCGTCAACAGCTTCGGCGGAGTTGTGGTAGCGGGAAACTCGGCAGCGCAAAACATAGAGGGCTTTGTCTACACCGCGATGAATTCATTTTATCAGGCGACTGTGAGCTTCACCGGTCAGAACTATGGTGCGGGAAAATACGAGCGGATAGACAAGATACTTATGTGCGCACTGGGATGTGTTTTTCTGACAGGTACTGTGCTGGGTTCGGCAGTGATATGGTGCTCCCGTTCCCTTCTGGGCATATATTCCGATAACGCGGATGTGATCGCGCTCGGTATGGTGAGAATAAGAGTCATCGTGGGGACATATGCCCTGCTGGGTATGCAGGAGGTGCTCGTCGGCAACCTGCGCGGGATAGGTCAGTCACTGGTACCGACAATAGTTTCGTTCATCTTCATATGCGGTCTTCGCATACTTTGGATAGCTACGGCGTTTCAGATCCCCGAATTCCACACGCCAAGGACGATCTTCTATTCATATCCCATATCATGGGGAGCAGCACTGTTTGCAAACCTGATCTGCGTACTGTTCATGCGGAAAAGATATATGTCGCAGAAAAGAGAAGCATAAGCACTCATATAAAAAACAGCAGTCATGCGGCTGCTGTTTTTTATGCTTTTGTTGGAGAACTGCCGGACTTGCATATCCTGTTTATCATAGCGAAAAAACCTGCTGTATTATAGCAAAATACGGTGAGAAATTCTTTATGACGCATATATATGATGTTATAATAGCTTTTCCAATTCAGCTTTGCTAATTTTATTTGTCTTTTGGCAGATATACTCGATGATACTATCTTTGTTCTTTTTCAAAAGATCCATATTTATCCCAAGGTCTGACGGGATAATCTGAGCTTTTGACCATTTGAGTGCGCCTTCGGTCGTAAGAAATCCATTGAGCTTTTCTTCGGTCATTTCAGGTGCTGTCCTGATCCGGATCTTTTTCAGTAGACTTTCATCAAACTCAACTTTCAGTCGTTCATGAGGTGTCCCTGTCCTATTGATAAATACCAACCGAAATTCCTTTTCGTAATTCCATCCATAGTCTTTTATGAAATAATTATCTTTCTCAAAGTTTACTCTGTCTTTTACCGTATACCATTTGTTTTTATAAAAGACTTCGGAGTAGTTTACCACGCTTTTTGTCGGTTTGCGATAAAATACCCATCCATATTGGAACTCTACATCTTTGCCTACAACGAGCTCTTGTGTTTTATCTTTATTATTCGGATCATCATTTACGGTAAAAACACTTTTTATCGATCTTATGAAACTCAGCATCATTGACGGAGTAAAGCCGATACTTATGCCTTCACCCGTTATTCCGCCATAAAGATACCACATCGGTATCTTTTCGTTTCCACTGTTGACGAAGCAAAGTGCGTGAACTATGTCTTTTTCGCTTTCATGAAGTCTGATCTCGTTGAGGTCATTCATTTTGTTATAGCAACTCACATAAAAGCTGTGGCTGTTAAGGATCTTTTCAGCAGTATCTGCCGATGTGTAGTACCAGAATCCGCTGCTCGAAAACTGCTTGGCTTTGATATCGAGATCTATATTATTGTATTCCTTTATTTCATCTGATGATATAAGGATATTATCCATGTGTTCTCCTTATTTATGAGCGGAGCGCAATGGCTCCGCTCATGTAAAGTTATTAGCATCTTAAGGCTTTCTGTCTAAAACATGACTAAGCGGAAATATTATGCCGAAAAAAGTAGTATTTTACAATTCGTATGTGGTCACTGCATCTCATGATTTTATTGGAGATAGGTACTAACCAGTCAAGATACCTTTGTACTAAATAATGAATAATTTACAATCCTTTATATGAATTAACGATCA
>CAMHMM010000175.1 GCA_946186215.1 uncultured Ruminococcus sp.
CAGAGCCTGTCATATACTTTTTTTATACTCTGGTTTTCTGCCATAACTGCGGTTTCCGTCCCGGATCAATCGCCGGCTGCGCGGGCAGCCTTTTCAGCCATGGTCTGCCTTGCAGTGGAGAGCATGAGCTTGATCCTGTTTTCCTGATTTACTCGTGTTGCGCCCGGATCGTAGTCGATAGGAACGATGTTCGCCTCGGGGAATTCCTCTCTCAGGCGGCGCACCATGCCCTTGCCGATGATGTGGTTGGGCAGGCAGCCGAAGGGCTGTGCGCACACTATATTTGAAAAGCCTATGTGTATCATATCCACCATTTCGGCGGTGAGCAGCCAGCCCTCGCCCATCTTGTTTGCGGGGGAGATATAGTCCTCAACATCCTTCTTGGCGTGCTCAAAGGGTGTGGGGCCGAAGAACCTTGTATGCTCCACAGCCTTGATGATCTTGTTCTGCATCATCTTGAAGAAGCCCTTTACGCCCATGGATGCAAAGTATTTCTTGTATTTTACATGGTAGAGCTCGGTCTCCACTATGTGGTGGTCGCCCATGAAGATAAGGAAGTCGATAAGTCCGGGGCAGTAGACCTCGCAGCCCTCGGATTCAAGGAATTTCTGCAGCTCGTTGTTGCCGAGCGGTGAGTATTTGATGAATATCTCGCCCACTATGCCTACCTTGACTACGCTCGGATCGGGTTTGTAGGGAATGGCCTCAAAATCCTTCACGATCTCGGCAGTGGTGCGGTCGAAGGATGCAAAGCTGAAATGCTTCTCCTCCAGACGCTTCATCCATCTGTCAACCACCGCATCAGTCTCGCCCTTGTTTACCTCATAGGGGCGCACCTGATTGGAAAGGAGCATCAGCACATCCGCATAGCACACCGATGTGATCATCTGCGCCAGCATGGGCGCGGAGATATTGAAGCCCGGATTTTTCTCTATGGGAGGCAGCGCCATGGAGATTATGGGCACATACTCCATATTGCACTTTATAAGTGCTTTTCTGATAAGGTGTATATAGTTGGAGGCACGGCAGCCGCCGCCTGTCTGCACCATAATAAGCGCGGACTTGTGAGGATCGAAGCCGCCTGTTTTGAGCGCGTCTATCATCTGCCCTGTTACGAGAAGAGCGGGGTAGCAGGTGTCGTTATGAGTGTATCTGAGCCCCTCGTCCACGATCCTGCGGCCTGTGGTGGTGAGCAGCTTTGTCTTGTAGCCGTTGTTGTTGAATACTATTTCAAGAAGCCTGAAATGCAGCGGCAGCATATTCGGAAGGAGAATGGTGTACTCCTTGCGCATTTCCTCGGTAAATAAAAGCCTGCCGGTCTCATCATATACAAGCTCTGCCATTCTATGACCTCATTTCAAAATCGTTGGTTGCTTTTTTCTCAATTCTTTTATTATAGCACATACCGGAAGAAAAAATCAAGTGCTTTTGAAATTTATTAACGAAATGCCGGATAAATACCGTTTTCTGCATCGCAGATAAGGCTATGACCGCAGCACGGCAGTCTATATCCGCAAACGGCTCCGGGAATATATAATATAATAAATGTATAGCCAGCCGATTGCGGGCGTTCTCCTGAAAATATTACATCTTTTGAAATTGTTTGTTCATTTTACTGCGTTGTGATCACGATAAATTGTCATTATTGACAATTCGCACGAAATATGCAGTAATTATTTATGGAATCCGTTGACATATCCGCACTAATGTAGTATAATTAAGAAAATACTGAAAAAGTATGTCTTTTTACCAAATGCGGAGAAGAAACAGGTAAAAACCGCGGGTTCGACTATATAACAGGCGGAGAGATAGCTATGAAAAGCAAAAAAACCGAAGATTTCTCGATGCTGTTTGAACAGCTTATAAGCCAGATCACCGATCCGGACTACTTCAACAGGCAGAATGTCACCGATACGGTAGCGGAGATCTGTAAATATTTCGGCATAGCAAAGGCTATGACCGAGTTCTATGTGTCCGTCGTCAATGAACGAAATGGCGATGGTGAGGTTATTGTCGGCTATGACAACGGTAAAGCGAAGGATATCATCCACCGCCGCCGTATAATTACCAAGGCATCGGCTATCATACAGGGCACACTGTATGCGGATGAGGATTACGAGCCCCTTGATGAAGAGGATATGCGCAGGGCGGATATGGTGCTCAGGGCGATGCTCAGCTATATAAGCCGCAACAGGCTCCAGAACACTATTGAAACATTCGCGTTCCATGATGATACGGGCTACAGGAATTTGAGATATTTCATGCGCTCTCTGCTCAGAATGAGCGAGCAGGGAAAGCTGGCGGGCTGTGCGGCCGTGCGCTTCAATCTGAAGCATTTTTCCCTTGTGAACAAGGACATGGGGCGCATAAACGGCGATATCATCATGAAAAACTTCTATGATATGCTGGCGGGCTATGTGGGGCATTGGGGCTGCGTATGCCGCATGGGCGGAGACAATTTCGTTGCAGTCTTCAGGGGCTCGCTCCTTGACGGGTTTCTGGATATGCTCAGGGGTACGCCCGTTTCCGCGGATGATGAAAACAAGCGTGTCATGATAACCGCCACTGCCGGTGTGTTTGTGATACCTGATGATTTTGAGTACCGCAGCAATGATGATATAATGGGCAAGATCTCTGCAGCTGCGGAGATAGCCAAGACAGGCAGCGGCGAGGACATCGTGTATTATGATACCATGCTCGTCAGACGCAAGGAAAAGTCTATCCTTGTTCAGAGCCTTTTCTCACAGGCCATAAGCGAACGGGAATTCCGCGCATTCTATCAGCCTAAGGTGGATGTGGAAACGGGAATGGTCGTAGGTGCGGAGGCACTGTGCAGATGGTATCACGAGGGCACCTATGTCATGCCTGCGGACTTTATCCCTGTTCTGGAGCAGACAGGCGATATATGCATCCTTGACTTCTATATGCTCGACACCGTCTGCCGCGATATGCGGCGCTGGATAGACGAGGGCAGACGGATCGTGAGGGTATCGGTGAACCTTTCAAGAAAGCACCTTATGAATATCGATCTGCTCAGCACCATAATCGAGATCATCGACCGCAACGATGTCCCCCACGAATATATAGAGATAGAGCTTACCGAGACCACAAGCTTTATCGAGTTCGATAATTTAAAGCGCATAGTAAGCAGTCTGCAGCAGGCAGGCATCTCCACCTCCGTGGATGATTTCGGAATCGGGTATTCATCCCTCAACCTTATCAGGGAGATCCCGTGGGATGTGCTCAAGGTAGACCGCTGCTTCCTGCCCACCGATGCCGACAGTGCTGACAGCGTAACGAGCCTGATGTTCCGCCATGTTATCTCCATGGCAAGGGATCTCGGCCTGGAGTGTATCGCAGAAGGCGTTGAGACGATAGATCAGGTGAATATCCTCAGAGAAAACGACTGCCGCATTGCACAGGGCTTCTTATTCGACCGCCCACTGCCCGTGGAGGAGTTTGAAACGAAGCTGGAGGGTACACCATACACTGTCTGACACCGTTCCTGCTATCCGCCGTCAGACGGATGCTCATAATAAAGCTTTGTCCCGAAGTGTTTTAACGCTTCGGGACATTATTAATCTGTTCTTACGGCGAAACGCCGCTGTTACCCGGTCGGCAAGGCCGACAGCTGCCCGGCGGCGAAACGCCGCTGTTACCCGTACTCTCTTTTGTGGGGAGCCGTTCATTTGTGGCTCGGTTCGACAGTGCCGACATCCACTCGTTCGTTTATTTGCAGTAAAGCTTGAATTTGCGGTTCGGAGCTGTAGATTAACTCCTCCACCACCGCCTGAGGGCGGCGTTTCGTCGACAGCTTGCTATTGGCAGCACGGATTTCATTTCGCTTTTTTGGATAATATGGTTTTTTTGTTGACAAATCGCACATGGTGTGATACAATAGTAAATATCTTATTGTAATTTACCGTTCATTAAATCTTCAGGAGATGCCGGATATGTGTTTTCACTGCCGCAGACGGGAGAATAAATGAAAAAGGTTTATGCGCTGTCTTGATATCATGATCGCATTCAGGCGTTTATGACCGCAGCGCTTTTAAAGGAAAAAGCAGCAGGGAGGATGCAGGCTGATGCCTGCGAAGAAATGTATGAAGAATATGCTTGATTTTAAGAATTTTACCGCAGAGGAGCTTTCGGAGATACTTGATATCGCTCTTGATATGAAGAAAGATCCGGGAAAATACGCTGAATCTCTCAAGGGCAAAAAGCTGTATATGCTTTTTGAAAAGACCTCTACCAGAACATTCCTGTCCTTTGCAACGGGCATGACCGAGCTGGGCGGCACATACTTCAATCAGCTCTGGAAGGATTCAAACTTCGTTCTGGGCGAGCCTGTTTCGGAAATAAAGTATGTGTGCCGCAATGTGGATATCATCATGGCAAGGCTCATCAAAAACGAGACCGTGGAGCTTTTCGGGCGCAATGCCACCGTGCCCTTTATCAACGGCTGCGACAGCACCTATCACCCCTGCCAGATACTGGCGGATGCGCTCACGATCATCGAGAAATTCGGCAGCCTGAATATTGACCTGATGTACATAGGTGCAAAGAACAATGTGTTCAATTCACTTGTGGAGCTTTTCACCAAGATGAAGCAGGGCACGCTCTACGGCCTTACTCCTCTTGTGAACAACACCGCCTGCGGCGAGGATTTTTACAGCGCAGCAAGGGCAACAGGCTTCTATAAGGAGCTGGACACATCCATGTCTATGGAAGAAGCCCGCAGCTATGCGAAAAAGGCACAGGTCATCTATACCGACACATGGCTTGATATGGAATTTTTCAACGATCCCGCATATCAGAAGAAAAAGGAAGAGATAATGGCGAAG
>CAMHMM010000176.1 GCA_946186215.1 uncultured Ruminococcus sp.
CTATTATCCAGCTTAATGCACTTATGAGCCCGCCGAGTATTATCCATAAAATGTTTAGAAGTATTCGCATAATCTTCCTCCTGTATGCAATATACAAAATGCCCCCGACAGCATAACGCCGTCGGGGGCAGAATATCTCCGCGGTACCACCCCGAGTTCACTGTATGCTCTCACATACAGCCTCATGGAGTGCAAAGCACTCACGCCGTTAACGCCGGCATACGCACAGGGTTATGCAAAAGCTTTCTTCCCCCGCAGGCTGGTAAAGTGTATTGGCAAAACCGTTCCGGCTGCTCTCAGCCCCGCAGCCTCTCTGTGCTCCCGTATTTTTGCCGTCTCTTTGTCATAGCCTTATGATAATAAGACGATTATAACACATCGGGAAAGGCTTGTCAAGAGTTTTTTGATCACAACTTTCTTAAAAATCCCGAAAAATCGCAGGATTTATCGTGAATTATTACAATTAGGTTAAATTTATCCTATTTACTTGAAATTTCCTTATTTCATGCTATAATATAATTGTATTGTATCCGTAACTGTATTGTATCCCCGGTAACAGGGGAATGATAACAAGGAGGATTTATATGAAAAACCTTAACACCAAAACGATAGCAGGGATCGGGATCCTGACTGCAATAGTGATCGTGCTGCAGGTACTCTCGTCGAGCATCAAGTTCGGCCCCTTCTCTATCACACTCGCTCTGATGCCCATTGTTGTGGGCGCTGCACTTTACGGCTGGAAAGCAGGAGCATGGCTCGGCTTTACCTTCGGCTGCGTAACACTTTTTGATGCTGCAGCATTTATGGCCGTTAATGCTCCGGGTACTGTTCTGACCTGTCTTGCAAAGGGCACTCTTGCAGGCCTTGTTGCAGGTCTTGTCTATGCTGCAGTATCCAAGAAAAATCAGCTTGCCGCAATAATCTGCGCAGCTATTGTCTGCCCCGTTGTTAATACAGGCGTGTTCTTCCTGGGATGCTTTGCATTCTTTATGGACACGATCAAGGAATGGGCAGGCGATACGAATGTGGTCGTATTCATGATTGTTGGTCTTGCTGGCGTGAACTTCCTTGTTGAGATGGGTGTAAACCTCGTTCTCAGCTCGGGTGTGGAAAGGATCCTCAACATAGTTGCGCCCAGGAAGGCACAGGCTGCATAAGGAGCATATATGGTATTAGCTGTTGATATCGGCAACACTATCACGGAGATAGGCTTTTTCGGAGATGGTGAACTGCTCTTTACAGAGCGCCGTTCATCAGATCCGGCCGCGACTGATTTTGAATATGCCGTATTTATCCGCAATGCTCTTGAACTGCACGGGATGGATATCGGCAGAAGCTCTGTTGAAGGTGCTATAATATCATCAGTTGTTCCGGATGTTACACCTGTTTTTGCAGGTGCGATAAAAAAGCTTTTTTCGGTAAATGCAAAGGTAGTGGGACCCGGGATAAAAACAGGGCTCCATATCAGGATAGACGATCCGGCACAGCTCGGGAGTGACCTTGCTGCACAGGCAGTGGCCGCAAGCGAGTATTATCCGCTGCCGGCTGCGATAATAGATTTCGGCACATCGACCACCATCGGGATAATCGATAAGGACGGCTGCTATATAGGCGGTTTCCTTTCCCCGGGAGTTGCGGTCTCTGCCGATGCTCTCGCAAGAAAAGCTTCGCAGCTTCCCCGCGTGAGCTTTGATAAACCAAAGAAATTCATAGGCACAAACACAGTTGCCTGCCTTAAAAGCGGTATTCTTTACGGCACCGCATCCATGGTAGACGGGCTTCTCGATAGGGCTGAGGAGCTTCTCGGATGCAGTTTCAGTTGTGTAGCCACCGGTGCGCTTGCGCCGCTTATCACCGGACTTTGCAAGCGTGATATCAAAGTTGACAAGCACCTTCTTATGAAGGGACTTATGATAATTTATTCCAAAAACTGATACAATACAAAACTTATGGCTGCGGGTTTGACCGCAGCCATTTTTTATATCGTATTATGTCTTACCAATCGACCTCGAGTTTTATCTTAACTGTTTCTTTCCCGTATTTTCCGGTAACAACAGCATTTCCGTACTGCTTTGCGGTGATCTTGCCCGAATCATCGACCTCGGCTATCTTTTCGTCGGAGGATGACCACTTGACCTTGCCCTTTCCTGCCTTCGGAAAAGCATCGCCTGCATCTATCACAGTTCCCTTCTTCACGAAATATGAACGCTTTTTCTGCTGATCCTTAGGGAAAAGATCCTTTCTCTTAACGCCGTCTATCGCAAAGAATACATCATCAAAGCAGCCATCTGCATAATCTCCCGAATTGTATTTGACACTGAGAGATATCCTTGCTTTCACCGCATTTTGTGGTATCTCGGTATCAACAGCGCATGATTTCCATGAATCCGCCCAGTTAGAGCCTGCACTGTTGCTTCCGAGAGATTTGCCGTTTTTATCGAAATATTCCACACCGATGCGCAGATCATCGCCTTTGCGTCCGTCTACAGTACAGATATATCCCCGTACCTGTGCTTTTTTCCCTGCGCAGTTTTTGAGCGGGACATCCTGATATATGCTTGTGGTTTCGCCTTTTTTCAGCTTCACACCCTTAGGCATGAAGAATTTGCCGTCATAGGCTTCTATGTCCTTGTACGATTCGGCAGTGGTCCAGGCCTTACCTGTTCCTTTCCAGCCTTTGGCACCGTTTGCGGCATCGGGATTTGTCAGCAGGTTTTCGCCATAGACTGATGCTTCCGCGGAAACAGTCATTGCGCATACAGCCAGAGCTGCTGCAAGCATCGAAATGAATTTGCTGCTTTTTTTCATATATACCCTCCGTAATAATGTTTTTACCTGACCGAAGCCGTAAATGTATCGGCGCGGTCGGATTTTCTTTCCTGCTCTATGTTAGCACAGAAATGTCAAGTAATCGGTAAAGGAAAAATAAAGAAAATGTAGAGATTTGCCTGTCATGCATTAAAAGCGCTGTGATTATGTTCTTACGCTGTATGTACCCTGCACCTCAAGCTTTCTGACGCTTTTTATCATCGGTATGGACAGAGCGGACACTGCAAGCAGTATCCCTGCGGCTGCTATGACTATCGCAGCGCCTCGTCCTACTCCCAATCCTGTAAGCTCGCCGAGGCCGTCTGCGGCGATCCCGGAAACCCCATATGCGACAACATATCCCAGCTGAGATATGAAACCTATCATTCCCCATGCTCTGCCCTGCAGTTCATCGGGGATGTTTGTTCTTGCAAGAAAATCGAGGCAGTTGTTTGCTACGGGAAGTGCCGCAAAGAACATAAATCCGAAGATACACACGATGACGATGTATTCGGTCATCGAAAAGCCTGTCATAAACACACCCATAAGGGCGAGAGCTATGCAAAGGATCCTGACAAATCCGCTTTTTATTCCCTTTATTCCGATGATGAGCCCTGATACCAGCATACCGCAGGCACATATGGTCTCGGCTGTTCCCAGAGTAGCTGCATCCGAGAATGAAAGGATCATGGGTTCGGCAAGTATCTGGAACATTCCCATGAACAGCGAGATCAGTGATGATACGATAACGAGCATCATCACGCCTTTGTTTGCCGCAAGTGCTTCCCAGCCTTCTTTCATATTATCAAAAAATGTGCCTGTAACTCCGGATTTCTTTGCAGATATGCTCTTTCTGACCGTTGTCGCCGCCGTGATAGTCAGAAAGAATGTGCATATGTCTATGATAAGCAGAAGTCTTATATCGGCGACCGTAAGCAGAGCGCCCGCTATTATGGGAGAGAGCAGATATCTTGCACTACCCGCAAGGGACACAAGTCCGCTGGCTTTGGAATATTCTTCTTTTGTAAGCAGATCGGTGATAGTCGCTCTGAATGATGGTTCAAGGAGAGCTGAGAATACCGAGCTTATCCCGACACCTATACATATCTGCAAAAGTGTGGCTCCGCCGTTTTGCATACAGATAAGGATGAAAACTATCCCCATCGCAGAAAGGCCGTCACCTGTCATCATAAGAAGTCTGCGGTCATATCTGTCTGCAAGCACTCCTGCGGGTACGCTCAGCAGCAGCCCCGGCAGAAATGCAATCAGTGTTACAAGCGCCATATCTGCCGCTCTGCCCGTCATATTGAACACATACACGCCCAGCCCGAATGACGACAATCCGCCACCTACCGAGGATATGAATTCACCCGCCCACAAAAGCAGGAATTTGCCGAAATTACTTTTTTTCATTGTCCTTTTCCTCCTGTATTTCAAGGAGTCTGCCGATATGCTCTTTCTCAAAGAACATATCTTTGTTTTTATATACTATGATCGCTGACAACGCTAAGAGAACGACGGTCTCGATACATTTCGTCTCGGGAGTGATCGCTATCTTTTCCTGAAAAACATTGAGGAAAAGGTGGAATATCGCTGTTGCAAGCATACTTCTGTTATTCTTTACATACACCCATGTCTGGAGAAAATTGACAGGTATAGTGCTTAAGAGAAAGTTTATGATATACACTGCGCCCATTTCTTTGAGGGTGTAATGATATGTTCCGGGAATGAGGAATAACGGAAGATGCCATGCTCCCCAGATCAGACCGAATATCAGTGTCTCCACGAACCAGCTGTGATATGAACCAACAGCATCCTCGCCGTAGCCTCTCCAGCCGACTTCCTCAATAACAGAGGCAAGCACTATTGTAAGAAGTGCGGATGTACCTGCAATGGAGAAGGAAAAATCCTCAGTGAATTTAAGCTGCTCCCATGATCCTCCGAAGAGGGTGGATATTGCAATAGACACCACAACAGAGACAAAAAATACCAGTACTGCTTTTATTATATATATCGGCTTTATC
>CAMHMM010000177.1 GCA_946186215.1 uncultured Ruminococcus sp.
GTTTTACAGGGGCATGACAAGGGTGCTCGGGATGGAGCAGGGACTTGAAATATACAAGGTCCTGCGTCCGGAATATTCCAATCTCAAGAAAATGGTCGAAGAATAATGAAAGAGATTATTTTACTCAAAGAGGGCGAGATCGCTCTGAAGGGGCTCAACAAGAGAAATTTTGAGGAGGCCTTTATGCGCAATCTGCGCCACAGACTCAAAAGCATCGGTCATTTCGATTTCCACTGTGATCAGTCGATGGTATATTGTGAGCCCGGCGATGATGTGGATATGGATGAAGCGGTGGAGATGACCTCAAAGGTATTCGGTGCTGCGGCTATGTGCCGTGCCCGTGTATCTGAAAAGGATTTTGAATGTATCGCAGCTGATGCACTTGAATACTGCGGCAAACAGCTTGCACAGGCGCATTCCTTTAAAGTGGCGGCAAAGCGTGCGGACAAGACATTTCCTATGACATCGCCTGATATCTGTATCGAACTCGGCGGCAGGATACTTGAAAAATATCCTCACCTTACCGTGGATGTAAAGCATCCCGAGCTTACCGTGAATGTTGAGGTGCGCGAGACAAATGCATATATCCATACGGGAAACCTGCCTGCTGCGGGAGGTATCCCCGTGGGTACATCAGGCAGAGGACTGCTGCTCCTCTCAGGCGGCATCGACAGCCCCGTTGCGGCGTATATGATGGCAAAGCGCGGCATAGATATCTCATGCATACACTATGTTTCGCCGCCCTATACATCTGACAGGGCAAGGCTCAAGGTTGAAAGGCTTTGCGAAAAGCTTACACCCTATCTCGGTGATACGACCTTTTACTGCGTTCCCTTCACGAAGATACAGGAGGCACTCAGGGATCATGTTCCCTCGGAGCTTTTCACTATAATAATGCGCCGCTGTATGCTGAAGATCGCTCAGAAGATCGCCGAGCAGAACAATCTGCAGGCGCTTATCACAGGCGAAAGCGTAGGGCAGGTGGCAAGCCAGACTATGGGTGCCATCGTCTGCACGGATAATGCAGTGGATATGCCCGTTTTCCGCCCTGTTATCGGAATGGATAAAACGGAGATAATCGAGATATCCCGCAGGATAGACACATTTGATATTTCAATAGAGCCATACGAGGACTGCTGTACGGTATTCACACCTAAGCATCCCAAGACACGCCCCAATCTCAAAGGCGTGCTCGAGGCAGAGAAGCTTTATGATTTTGAAACGCTCATCGAAGAGGCCACCGCTGCAACGGAGGTCAAGGTCATAAAGCTGTAACTACAGGCAAGGCAAATTTCAAATACATTTAAGGAGGCATTTTATGAAAACTTACAAGTGCAGTGTTTGCGGAGAGGTATTTGTTTCCGACAGCGATTCTCCCGTATGTCCTATGCAGGTACAAAGACCGAGAAGAACCTTGAGGCAGCCTTTGCAGGCGAATCTCAGGCAAGGAACAAGTACACCTACTTTGCATCGGTCGCAAAGAAGGAAGGCTACGAGCAGATTGCCGAGCTGTTCTTAAAAACAGCCGACAATGAGAAAGAGCACGCTAAGATGTGGTTCAAGGAACTCAAGGGCATCGGCTCGACTGCTGATAATCTCAAAGCAGCTGCTGACGGTGAGAACTTTGAATGGACCGATATGTATGAGGATTTTGCAAAGACTGCCGAGGAAGAGGGCTTTGCTGAGCTTGCAGCAAAATTCCGCGCTGTTGCCGCTATCGAAAAAAGGCATGAAGAGCGTTACAGGGCTCTGCTGCAGAATGTAGAGACCGCAAAGGTGTTTGAAAAGAGCGAGGTCAAGGTTTGGGAGTGCCGTAACTGCGGTCATATCGTAGTTGGCACAAAGGCACCCGATATCTGTCCTGTATGTGCTCATCCCCAGAGCTATTTTGAAGTAAGCGCAGACAATTACAAGTGATAAAACATCCCTGCTGCTTTTCCCGGCGGGGAAAGCAGCAGGGATAACCTTATTGAAGGGAGCGGCAGTATGAAAAAATATATCGCTGAATTTATCGGTACCTGTGTTCTTGTTACACTCGGCTGCGGAACGGCAATGCTCGTCGGATGTGATGCGGCAAGCGGCGGCGGATATATCCTCACCGCATTTGCGTTCGGTCTTGTTATCGTTGCGATGGCGTACAGCATCGGAAATATAAGCGGATGCCATATCAATCCCGCTGTTTCCTTTGCGATGCTCATAAACAAATCAATCACCCCGAAGGAATTTGTCGGCTACTGCATTTCCCAGTGCCTGGGCGCATTTGCAGGCTCGCTCCTGCTTGCTGCAATATTTATCTTCGGCGGCGTTGAGGATAAAACAGGCGGATTCGGCTCAAACGGTCTTGCCGGTGTAGGCGGCAACCCTGTTGCAGGTCTGCTTGTTGAGGTCGTTCTTACCTTCGTGTTCCTTATGGCTATTCTCGGAGTTACATCCTCCAAGGCAAAGCACGGCTCGTTTGCGGGCATCGTTATCGGCTTTACACTGGTGCTTGTGCATATCCTCGGCATCGGCCTCACTGGAACATCCGTCAATCCCGCAAGAAGCATAGGCCCGGCTATCATGGCTGCACTTACAGGCAATCCTGATCCTATCATGAGCGTATGGGTATTTATTTTAGGCCCTCTCGCTGGTGCTGCACTTGCGGCTGTTGTTTATCAGGCGCTTGAAAAGGACTGATAACAGCTGAATAATGTGTTTCCTGTCTCTTTCTCCGTTTCGGCGGGGAAAGAGATTTTTTTACAGAAACGGCGCATCTGCTTTTAACAGATGCGCCGTTTGCTGATCATTTATCCTCTTTTACAGCCGCAATAGTGTAGTATGCGGGCTTTGCCTTGAAGTTCTTGTCGAATATCAGCGGCAGCTGAGTGTTTCTCCAGCTTCTGTCATCGGTGATGCCCCAGAAGATCATCGCCGATACATGATCCTTGTGAGCGTAAATGGAGCTCATTATGCCCTTGTAATACTCGGCCTGTGCCTCGAAGTATTTATCCCGTGATGAAAGGGGTACTGTCGCATCAAGTTCCGTTACCTGAATATCAAGTCCCAGTTCCGAATAAACATCCAGTGCGTGGTCGTACATCGCAACCGACGGGAATGCATCCGCGCCCTGACGGACATCAAGATGTGACTGCATACCGATGCCGTCGATAAGTCCCTTTTCCTTGAGATCCTTTGCCATATCAACGATTGCCTTCAGCTTGCCGTCCATGTATTCGTTATAGTCGTTGTAATAGAGTTTGCAGCCCTTGGGTGCGTATTTTCTGGCGTAGGTGAACGCATCCTCTATAAAGGAGTTGTCTCCGTAGACCTTTACCCACATGGAGCGGTCGCCGCCCTCCTTGAGCGTACCAGCCTTGCGGTAGCCGCCGTTTTCAAGCCATGCCTCGTTTACTACATCGCAGGCATAGAAATCAATGTCGGGGTAAAGCTCGGTGAGGGTTTCAAAGTAGTGCTTGATGTAATTCTCCATGCGCTTGGTCATTTTTTCCTTTGATACCCACTCGCCGTCGGGATCAAAGCCCTCCTTGAAGAACCAGAGCGGTGTCTGTGAATGCCATACAAGTGTGTGGACGCGCACGGGTATTTTGTTGTCACGGCAGTAATCGAGAGCGGGTTTTGCAGCAGCGAATGAAACGCAGACATCCTCGTCATTGCCTGTCTTTTCAAAGTTTTCAAGGGTTGCGTTCCTGTCGAGCACATAATCGGGCTTCATCTCGTTGCCGATGGTTATGCTTGCGGAAAAATGCTTTTCGAGCAGAGACATGAATCCCTTTGAACTCAGATCAGCGGGTGTGATGGCTGTTCCTACCTTAAAGTCATCCTTGTAAAGCTCGCAAAGTGATGCAAGCTCCTCCTCGATGCCTACTGCGGGAGCCTCAACAACGCTGAATCCGTCAACGAAGATATCCTCCGTGCCGCCCTCGAAGTAGACATATACATCGGTCATATCATCGGTAAAGCCGATATTGACCTGATTGAATGCCAGCCACTTCTTGCCTGATTTTTCCATAAGGTTGCTGTAATGCACCTCACCGGCCTGGTCGGTATACTGGAAGCTCAGCGTAACGGGCTTGTGGTCTCTCTGCATTACCGAGGCGTTGAGATAATACTCCTTGCCGGGCTTGCAAAGCTCATCGAGTTTGAATGCGGGACCGTTCCACGACTCGGTGCGGCCTGATGCCATAAGGCTTTTCTGGCCGTTGCGGGCAAATTCCGTGGAGATGGAAAGCTTTGTGGTATCGTTTTCACCGCGGGTAGTAAAAGCAGAGATATCGTCATTCTCGAAATTTGCGAAATAAACTATTTTCATATCATCTGTAAGAACGAAAGCTTCCTCATCATGTTCATCATCATCGGACTGAGCTTCGCTCTCATCAAGCTCGGTGGTCTCGGACTGTTCCTCTGCTTGAGTCTCCTCGGCAGCGGCTGTTTCGGCAAGTGTGGTGACCTGAGCCTCGCCGCTCTGCGCAGGTGTGGATGCGCCGCCGCAAGCAACAAGTCCGATAGTGCAGACGAGGGAAAGAAATATACTGAGCAATCTTGCTTTTTTCATAAAAATTCTCCTGTAGATCAGTAATGATACCGCCATGTGCAGCGCGTATCGTATCGTTATCCGTTATATAAGTCCATTCTAACACATCGGGGCTGCAAAGTCAACGGGATTATATTACCGAACCATATCATTTATTGCGCTTTTGGCGTATATGATGCGGCGGTGATCAATGGCAGCATTTTTTTCGCAGGGGAGAATCAGGAAACCGGAAAATAAAAAGCCTGAAAGCGTTCAGGCTTTCGTGCTTTTGTCTGCTTATCGTTTACC
>CAMHMM010000178.1 GCA_946186215.1 uncultured Ruminococcus sp.
TCACTCCGGTTATCAACAGTGAAAAATGCACAGGCTGCAGCCAGTGCTACCTTTATTGTCCCGATGGTGTCATTTCCATCAACGAACGCAAGGCTCAGATAGATTATGATTTCTGCAAGGGCTGCGGAATATGTGCTAAGATCTGCAAGGTCGGCGCAATTGAAATGGAGTGAAGATCATGAATAAATATCTCTCGGGCGATGAGGCATTTGCAGAGGGTGTCAGGCTTGCCTGCCCTGATGTGATCTCCGCCTATCCCATAACGCCTCAGACAGTGGTAGTGGAAAAGCTGTCTGAAATGGTGGAAAACGGCTCGCTTGATGCGGAATTTATCCATGTGGAAAGCGAGCATTCCGCTCTTTCCTGTGCGATCGGCGCATCTGCGGCAGGAGTAAGAACATTTACCGCCACATCCTCACAGGGGCTGTTATATATGGCAGAAGGGCTTGTCTACGCTTCGGGCGGACGATTCCCTGTTGTAATGATGAATGCCAACCGCGCTACTGCCCTGCCCTGGAATATCTACGGAGACCAGCGCGACTCTCTTGCACTTCTCGACACAGGCTGGATACAAGCCTATGCCGAAAATGCACAGGAGGCTCTTGATCTGGCTCTCATGAGCTTCTATATCGCAGAGCACAAGGATGTTTCCACACCCTTTATGGCAAATCTTGACGGTTTTGTGCTCACACACACCTATGAAAATGTGGAAATACCCTCACAGGAACAGGCAAAGGAATTTCTGCCGCCCTATGAAACAGAGAACCGCTTTGATTTTGAGCATCCGAAAAACATGGCGTTTTCCGCAGGCCCGGAAACAAACTATATTTTCAAATACAAGGAGCATAAGGCCTTCGATCGTGCTGTAAATGTGATAGAGCAGGCCGAAAAACGCTTTGCGGAAATATTCGGCAGGAAATACAGCGGCCTTGTTGACGCATATCTGACTGATGATGCAGACTTTGTTATCATAACTCTGGGAACTGCTGCGGGACTGTGCAGAACTGTTGCGGATGAGCTGCGTTCCGACGGGATAAAGGCAGGCGTTCTGCGCATTCGGTATATGCGCCCGTTCCCTGTTAAGGAGATCGCAGAGCATCTTAAAAATGCAAAGGCAGCAGCCGTGCTTGAAAAGGATATTTCCTTCGGCTATGCAGGAACAGTATATATAAATACAGCAGCAGCCTTTCAGTCAGGCGGGATAACTGCAAAGCTGTCGAATTTCATCGGCGGACTGGGCGGCAGAGATATCTCGGCTGACGATATACGGGATATTTATAAAAAGCTGCAGAACGGCACCGAAGGTGTGGAATTTATCGGGATCGGGGGCGACAACTAATGAGCATAAATGCCGGAAACTTAGATAAAAACGAATATTTCTACGGGCACAAGGCTTGCGCGGGCTGCGGCGGTTCACTTGCAGTGCGTGCGGCGCTGAAGGTGCTCGGCGAGCGCTCTGTTGCCGTTCTTCCCGCAGGATGTATGTCTGCAGTGGGCTTTAATTTTCCTCAGCTTTGCTTTTCAAATAATGCAATAATATCAATGTTTGCGGGCACTGCATCAATGCTGACAGGTGCAGAGGCAGGACTGCGCCGCAAAGGATATAAGGATTTTCATGCCGTGGGATTTGCAGGTGACGGCGGAACCGCAGATATAGGCATACAGGCATTATCAGGCGCTATCGACAGAGACGATGATATAATCTATATTTGCTACGACAACGAAGCATATATGAATACAGGCATACAGAAATCGGGGCTCACTCCCTATGGCGCAAGGACCACCACTACCCCTGCAGGCGAGAATATCCGCGGAAATATCCGTCCGAAGAAAAATATGTTCGAAATCGCAGCAGCTCACGACATTCCGTATGCAGCAACTGCAACAGTAGGATATATCACCGATTTTATGAATAAGGTGGAAAAAGCCTCCAAAATACGCGGTACAAAATACATCCATGTGATAGCACCATGTCCCACAGGATGGGGTGTTCCCGTAAACGATACGATAGATGTGGCAAGAGAGATAGTAGACTGCGGTCTGTGGTATCTGGCGGAATATGAAAACGGTAAATTCACGCTCAACCGTGATCCAAAAGAATTTACCGATGCAGAGAAGTATCTGCTCCGACAGGGGCGTTTCAGGCACTTGACAAAAGAGGATATTGATGTTATAATCACATCACGGGACAAAAAGTGGGAAAAAATCAGAAAAGAGTGGAAATAATGCCAGGATTAGCAACAAGGACAGCGGGATTTACCGATTCTGTGATCCGCCGTATGACACGCATCGCCGCGCAGTACGGCGCAGTAAATCTTTCACAGGGATTTCCCGATTTCGCACCTCCGCAGGAGATAACAAACAGGCTCGCTGAGGTAGCTCATGAGGACTTCAACCAGTACTCCATAACATGGGGCGCTCAGAATTTCAGAGAAGCTCTTGCAAAAAAGCATGAGCATTTTTCAGGGCAGAAAATAGATCCCAATTCAGAGATATGCGTCACCTGCGGCAGTACGGAAGCCATGATGGCCGCGATGCTTTCCGTTACCGAGCCCGGGGACAAGGTGATAGTCTTCTCCCCATTCTATGAAAACTACGGTGCGGACACAATACTTGCAAACGCAGAGCCGATATATGTTTCTCTTACCCCACCGTCGTACACATTTGATCCGGAGAAGCTCGAGAATGCATTCAGACAGCACCCCAAGGCGATAATCCTGTGTAATCCATCTAACCCCTGCGGACGCGTATTTACAAGACAGGAGCTTACACTTATCGCCGATCTTGCCAAAAAGTACGATACATTCGTCATCACCGATGAGGTCTATGAGCATATAATCTATGCGCCGAATGTGCATACTCATATCAGCACACTGCCCGGTATGAAGGAGCGCACGATAGTCTGCTCATCACTTTCAAAAACATATTCCATCACAGGCTGGAGACTGGGCTATATAATTTCCTCTGCCGAGATAATAGACACTGTACGCAAGGTGCATGATTTTCTTACAGTTGGCGCTGCCGCACCGCTGCAGGAGGCGGCTGTAACAGGACTGCGATTCGGCGATGATTACTACACCGCACTGCAGAACAAATACACTCACATGAGAGGGATGTTCCTTGACGGGCTCGACAGGATAGGTCTTGCTCATAATATCCCCGAGGGTGCATATTTTGTAATGATAGATGTATCCGAATTCGGTTATGAAGATGATCTTGACTTCTGCGAAAAAATGGCCGAAAAGGTCGGTGTTGCCGCAGTACCGGGATCAAGCTTTTTCAGAGAGCCCGAGAACAGATATATCCGACTGCATTTTGCAAAGAAGGACGATACGCTGAACGAAGCACTGAACAGACTTGAAAGCATAAAGGCAAAAATGCGATGATACCGGAACACGCACCCGTTTTGTAGATCGGGTGCGTGTTCTTTAATGTATGTATAAGCTCTGTTCAGTTGTTCTATAATAAACTATTTTATATTTTTCAGCCAAGCCTTTCTTTCGTACATCTTCTTGTCCGCACGGTTGAATACAGAAGAATAATCCGTATCACTGCCGGGAATGAACGAATCCATGCCTGTTGAGATAACGATATCTCCGTTTCTTGCATTTTTCTCCATTTGCTTGTCGAATGAAGAAAAAAGCTTGTTTCTTTCTTTATAATCATTCCCTTTCAGCAATACGACGAATTCATCGCCGCCTATACGGTAAACCGGACTGTGACTGAATTTCCTGCAGATCATCATGCAGGCGTTCCTGATAAACTTGTCCCCTTCTTCATGGCCAAGAGTGTCGTTGACAGTTTTAAGATCATTGATGTCAAAAACTATTACACCAAGCTCGGGCAGAGCGTTGTTGGCGATATCGATATTTATAAGCTCTTCTGCTTCAAGATAGGCGTTTTTGTTTTTAACGCCCGTGAGCGGATCGGTATATGCAAGGTGCTTTGCCGATCCCAGCGCTTCACGCTGCTCCTTTTCCCTTTCCAGAGCTTCCTCGAGCTTCTTGCGATACTCGTTCTTTTCATCCTCGAGCACGAAGGAATGGAGCACACAGGTTCCCATAAGAAGTGACACTGAATACAGCGGAAGCAGAGGAAAAGCAAACTGCACGGCAATAAAACAGATCATTTCCAGACTGCAGAGAGTAATAGTGCGGTAGCGCCTCTTTCTTTTGTCGGTATTTTTCTGCCCTGCTACAAGAGAATGCCCCGATGTCATGAAAAACATTATTATCTGCAGTAAAAGATTAATATACCTCAGAATACTGCTGTGATAAAGGTTGTTTTCATCAAAATAAAACATTATGGGGAAGAAAAAGTTTATCACAACGGAAATTATCTGTATAATAAGGAAAAGCTGCCCTGTTATATGAAGTATTTTGCCGAAACGGTTTTTCTCGTTGAGATAGCTTGTAACAAACCGCGTCCACAAAAATACGGATAAAGCCATTGCAATAAAATAAACGACAGTATCTGCATACAGCAGCGTCATAAGATGATGCTCGTCAAGTATTCCCCACAGGATATCGGTGATATAGTAAAATACCACGGCGTTCAGAAAAGAACGGTATGACTTCAATGCGGGGATATATTCAGTCTTGGCATTCCTGTTGAACACCTCGTGATTTATTATCAATTCAACGAACAGCGCGATTATGCCTATACTTGAATATGTCATATGTACCTCTTGTGTTATCGTGTATATGTTTTACGGATGCCCGGTCAGACTATCCGAGTTTTCATGTAAATGGATATAGATGTATATATTATAGCATACAGACCGTTACCAGACTGTTACAGAAAGAGCTGCTATG
>CAMHMM010000179.1 GCA_946186215.1 uncultured Ruminococcus sp.
CTCAGCTCATGACACGCCACATCGCTGATCACAAAAGGCTTTTTGACAGAGCAGAGCTTTCTCTGTGTGCTGCTGATGATGATATCACCGTGGACAAGCGCCTTGATATGCTCAGAAACGGCGATGTCTCACAGCTTGCGACACTTTCCGAGCTTTACTTTGATTTTTCACGATACCTTATGATCGCGGGTTCAAGGCAGGGCACGCTGCCCCTTAATCTGCAGGGTATCTGGAACAAGGATATGTGGCCTGCGTGGGGCTGCAAATATACCATAAACATCAACACGGAAATGAATTACTGGGGCACGGAGATACAGAACCTTTCCGAATGTCATGCGCCTCTGTTTGACCATATTGAAAGAATGCGTGAGCACGGCCGCATCACTGCACGGAAAATGTACAGATGCAGGGGCGCTGTGTGCCACCACAATACGGATATATGGGGCGACTGCGCCCCACAGGATAAATGGCTCCCTGCCACGCTCTGGCCGCCTATGGGCGCGGCATGGCTCTGCCTGCACATATGGGAGCATTACCGCTTTACGGAGGATGTTGATTTCCTCGGAGAAAAGCTTGACACGATGCTTGAAGCCTGTGAATTCTTCCTTGATTTCCTTACGGAAAATGAGGACGGCAGGCTTGTGACCAACCCCTCTCTTTCGCCTGAAAACACATACTTCACTGCCGACGGGAACAAGGGCACTCTTTGCCAGGGGCCTTCCATGGATTCCCAGATACTGCACACTCTTTTCGGCGCTGTGATAAACGCGGCGGATATCCTTGAAAAACACGGCGGAGATATCACAGCTCATCAGCGAGATATCATCGGTCAGATAGCTGCCGCAAAGGAGAAACTTCCAGTGCCCGAGGTAGGCAGGTACGGTCAGATCTGCGAATGGGCAGAGGATTATGATGAGGTTGAGCCCGGACACAGGCACATCTCCCAGCTTTACGGACTGTACCCCGCAGAGCTTATAAAATTCACTGACAAGCGCCTTTCAGATGCCGCAAGAGCCACACTTGAACGCAGACTTTCCCACGGCGGCGGTCACACAGGCTGGTCGAGAGCGTGGATAATAAATATGTGGGCAAGGCTCCACGATGCACAAAAGGTGGAGGAGAATATATCAGCACTGCTTACAAAGTCCACTGCGGAAAGCTTGCTTGATATGCACCCGCCCTTCCAGATCGACGGCAATTTCGGCGGCGGAGCAGGAATATGTGAAGCACTTATGCAGAGCGTAGACGGTGTGATCGAATTTCTCCCGGCACTCCCGCCAACATGGAAAAACGGCAGCTTCAGCGGTCTGTGTGCAAGAGGCGGATTTGAGGTATCCCTTACCTGGGAAAACGGCCGTGAGGCAAGCGCACAGATCATTTCAAAATGCGGAAATGATATACTTATCCGTTCTGATGTGCCGCTGTATACGGAAACCGGCTGCGTCCAGCCCGATAACGGCATTATCCGTATCCCCACACAGCGCGGCAGGAAATATACTATCAGCTTTAATGGAGAACCAGATAAAAAATGAGCGATTTCTACAATAATATGGGCAGGAACGCAGGATATGCGGAGCCGACCGTGAATGACCGCAATATGAATGTGATGGTCGGTGTAAAATGCGCATTCTGCGGCTGTGAAATGTCACCTCATGATATGTTTTGCCCGGCTTGCGGCGGAAGGAATCAGAATTATTCTGTTCAGCAGCAGAATATTCCGGACAGAGCGCCTCAACCCTATAACGATGCAGGGCAGCCCTACGGTGGCTATGAAGAGCCCCGCGCGTATGATGCAGGCGGCTATGAGGGCTACGGAGATATGAAGCAGCGGACATCCGGGCGCATGGATATGGGCTTTGATGAAATGATGGTCGCTCCCAACGAGGATGTTTCCACACCAAGCACGGTAAACAGATCGCGCGGCGGTGCTCAGCAGCAAAACATCCCGGGAGTGCCCTTAAAACGCAACAAGTGGATATATTTTGTCTTTACCCTGCTTCTGGGCAGCTTTGGTGCGCATCATTTCTACGAAGGGAAATATATCAGAGGTGCGAGCTGGTATCTGCCGTTTCTGGCATTTATCCCGGCGGTGATAGAATCACTTATGGACACGGGCTCCGAGTTTTTCCTGGGAATATTTGTCCTCAGCATTATCGGGCAGTGCGGCAGATATCTGCTCAATCTGGTCCTTGCCATCGTCCGTCTGGGATGCACAAAGGGCGATGAATACGAGGTCGGAAAGTGGTAAGGTCTGTGTGCAATGGAAATTAAGGCGTTTGCAAAGATCAATCTATATCTTGATGTGGTGGGAAAGCGCGATGACGGCTATCACGATCTTGTTACCGTGATGCAGAGCGTATCACTTTGCGATGTGATCACTGCCGAGGCCGATGATCATATAAACCTCACCTGCTCCGATGAAAGCATCCCCTGTGACAGCAGGAATATCGCATGGAAATGCGCTGCTGCTTTCTTTGACAAAACAGGGCTAACAGGCGGTGTGAGACTTCACATTGAAAAGCATATCCCGTCTCAGGCAGGACTGGGCGGCGGCAGTGCAGACGGTGCAGCAGTGCTTCATGCATTGAACAGGATATATTCTGCGGGACTTTCCGTCAGTGAGCTTGCGGTGATCGGCGGCACAGTCGGCGCGGATATCCCGTTTTGTGTTACCGGAGGCTGCTGTCTGTGTACAGGTACCGGAGAGGTCTACGCCGAACTGGAAGACCGCAGGCTGTATCTTTGCATAGCAAAAGGCAGCGGAGGCATTTCCACCGCACAGGCATACGGTGCAGTGGATGCGCTGGAAGAATGCGTACATCAAAGTGAAAAAGATGTACTTGAACAGTACCGAGAAAACAGACTGCCCCTTTATAATATTTTTGAAAAGGCGGCAGAAGGCGTTAAGGATGTTTACCTGTTAAAGGAGCATTTTTCCCACCTGGGTGTCCCGTCTCTCATGACAGGCAGCGGCTCGGCTGTTTTCGGCGTGTTTGAAAGCATCCAAAAAGCTGCTAAAGCAGCAGAGAAACTCCGCAGAATGGGATTTTTTGCCGAGCCCGCAGAAACTATATAAAAGCACAAAAAAACGCACCCCAAAATAGCTTGTAAGATCTATTCAGGTGCGTCCTCAGGAAAGGTAATAATGGAACATACTCTTACTGTCGATGATCAGGATATACTTTCAATAGTATTCGGAAAATTCGATGAAAATGTAAACAAGCTTCAAAGGCGCTACAATGTCACCGTACTCGGGCGCGGACAGGATATCCGCATAAGCGGTGAGGAAGCTGATGTTAAAAAATGCACAGCCGCCATAAATGCAATGTGTACCGCTGCCTACAGCGGAGATATTTCCGAACAAGCGCTTGAAAATATCTTCCGCAGTGTGGATGAGGACTCACTTGAAGAAATGCTCAGAGCCACTGCCGACGGTATATGCATCACTTCATCAGGCAAGGTTGTCCGCGCAAAGACCGTGGGACAGCGCAAGTATGTGGAAAAAATAGCCTCAAATACCATCGTCATGGGAATAGGCCCTGCAGGAACGGGAAAGACCTATCTTGCGGTGGCTATGGCTGTAAAGGCCTTTAAAAACCACGAGATAAACCGCATAATCCTCACCCGACCCGCAGTTGAAGCAGGAGAGAAGCTGGGCTTTCTTCCGGGCGATATGCAGAACAAGGTCGATCCATACCTTCGCCCGCTCTATGATGCGCTTTTTGATATGATGGGCGCTGAAAGTTTTGCACGGAATATGGAAAAGGGTACCATAGAAGTCGCCCCCCTTGCATACATGAGAGGCCGCACGCTCGATGATGCATTCATCATACTCGATGAGGCGCAGAACACCACAAGAGAGCAGATAAAAATGTTCCTCACAAGGCTTGGTATGGGCAGCAAAATGGTCATCACGGGAGATATCACACAGATCGACCTTCCCGACACGAAAAAATCGGGACTTATTGACGCTATGCATATCCTCAAAGGTATAGACGATATTGCGATCAATAAATTCACCGAAAAGGATGTAGTAAGGCACAAGCTGGTGCAGGAGATAATCAAGGCTTATGAAAATGCAGCCATAAGGCAGCAGAAAGGCGGGTATGTCTGATCATGCACAAACTCAGGGTAAGTATAGTAAACAGGCAGAAAAAATATGCAGTGGATGAGGAGATGAGAGCGACAGTGCGAAGCTGTCTTGCACAGGTGCTCTCCGACGAGCGCTTTGAGCTTGATGCAGAGGTGACCGTCACATTCACGGATGATAAGTATATCCACACGCTCAACAGGGAGCACAGGGGCGTTGACCGCCCTACCGATGTTCTGAGCTTCCCCCTTGGCGAAAACGGCGAGTATGATATCGATCCCGAAACAGGCCTTGCCGCGCTGGGCGATGTTATAATCTCTATGGATACATCGCACAGACAGGCCACGGAATACGGCCACAGCCTGCAGCGTGAGATAGCCTTTCTCACTGTTCATTCCGCGCTTCATCTGCTGGGCTATGACCATATGGAGCCCGATGAAGAAAAGATCATGTTCGGCAAGCAGAATGCTGCTCTTGAAAGGCTCGGCATCAGCCGCGAAAGCGAGCAGGAAAAGATGCTTTCGGGAAAGCTCTACGATCCTACGGACAAGGAGCTCACACAAATGAGAGAGCTTGCACATCATCTGTCATTCAAGATAAATTCCACCGATCCGCGTGAAAAGAAAAAGCTTACGGGAATGATGAATAAGCTCATAGGCAGTATCGGAAAGGATACATACATCGAGCCGCC
>CAMHMM010000180.1 GCA_946186215.1 uncultured Ruminococcus sp.
CCGGAGTTAATGAAGACAAAACTTATTATCGCATCAAAAAGGTCGTTCACAAGAACGAAGCACCGGAAGATAGAAGATACACCGACAGATGGCAGATCACATATGAGACATATGACATGAGACCTCATGTTTGGCTTGGCTGGCACCAGAAAAACTTCTGCTACGAGCTCTTCCCCAATACTGCTCCCGAGTACGGTACAGAAGGATTCGGAAATTCCGCTCTCAACTGATCTAAGGCAAAAAGTTCATTACAGCCCATAATCCGCAGCCCCGCCAAAAAGGCGGGGCTGCACCCTTGTCAAAATGATATTCACTGTCCGGAATGCCAATCACAGATACTGTTGATACCGTTTTCTAAAAAATCCACCTGTTTTGTAAGTTGGATTTGGTGATTTTGTTGAAAAAAAGTAAATTTCGATGAAAAGCGACAAAATGTATTGACTTTTTTGGGAAAATCATATAAAATACAAGTAGTTATACAGTACCTTTTCCGCCGCCGCGGTGTATCAGGCTGATCACGGCAAGGCGTGTAAGATCATATACGGAGGTAAAATAAATGGAAATAAACAAGCATTCTAACGGTTCAGAGCTTACTTTCACAGTTTCCGGCAGACTTGACACCGTTACAGCTCCCACACTTGAAAATGAGATCAAGCAGAGCATCGACGGCGTTACTGTTCTTTGCTTTGATTTCGCAGAGCTTGACTACATCTCTTCCGCAGGACTCAGAGTTCTTCTTTCAACACAGAAGATAATGAACAAGCAGGGCAAGATGGTCATCAAGAATGTAAATGAGTCTATCATGGAGATCTTTGATGTTACGGGATTTGTCGATCTCCTTACCATCGAGTGAGCTTCACATCGCAAAATAATGAACAACGGCCGGTGTACAGGCATTCCCCTGGTACTGCTGCGGCCGTGCTGTTAAAGATCTATGGTCATTACCCGGGTGAAGAGCTTCTTTTACGGATGTCTGCATCCGGGATTTTGATTTGATACACGACAGCGGTGTGCGAATCCGAACGGCATACACCTGCGGGTGTGATACTGTTTTATGAGCCGCAGAGCCGGCTCTGATCTGCAAAGAGAGGTGGGATCATGGCAGAGCTCAATATTAAGGCAGAGCTTGGAAAGCTTGATGAAGTCATAGATTTTGTCAATGCCGGCCTTGAAGCAAACGACTGCCCCATGAAAATACGGATACAGATAGATGTGGCTGTGGAGGAGATGTTTGTAAATATCTGCCACTACGCCTACACCCCGGATAAGGGCAGTGCACTGATATCCTTTGAATTTGATGAACAGGCGCGAAACGCTGTCATCACATTCAATGATACCGGAGTACCCTTTGATCCGACTGCAAGTCCCGATCCGGATATAAATGCTCCCGCTTCGGAGCGGCAGATCGGCGGTCTGGGCATATATATGGTCAAGAAAAGCATGGATAAAATGCTTTACAGATATGAGAACGGACATAATATCCTGACGATCGTAAAGGCGATCGGCTGACTTTCCTATTCCGTTTGTATGAGGTGATTGATATGAATGAAAAAGAACTGTATTCCCTGTGGTGCGAAAAGGCTGTTGACGATCCTGATCTTATCACAGAGCTGAAGTCCGTTGAGGGCGACGATGAAGCCATACTCGACAGATTCTACCGCGATCTCGAATTCGGAACAGGCGGTCTCAGAGGCGTTATAGGTGCGGGTACATACCGTATGAATGTCTACACCGTAAGACGCGCAACACAGGGTCTTGCTGACTATGTGAACAAGGTAGCTTCCGACGCTTCGGTTGCTATCAGCTACGACAGCAGAATAAAGTCCGATGTATTTGCAAAGCAGGCTGCCTGCGTACTTGCTGCCAACGGCATCAAAGCATATATCTATCCCGAGCTCATGCCCACACCCATGCTCTCATATGCCGTAAGAGCTCACAAATGTGCGGCTGGTATCATGGTCACCGCATCCCACAACCCCGCTAAATACAACGGCTACAAGGTATACGGTCCTGACGGCTGTCAGCTCACCCTCGACGCTGCTGAGATAGTGCTCAAAAATATCAACAATGTGGAGATGTTCGGCGGTGCTAAGCTCATGGATTACAATGAAGCACTCAACAGCGGCATGATCAATATAATCTCCCGCAAGGTCATCGATGATTATCTCGATGAAGTGCTCAAGCAGGGCATCCACACCGATCTTGTAAAGTCCAGCGGTCTCAAGGTCGTTTACACTCCCCTCAACGGTACCGGCAACAAGCCTGTAAGGGCTATCCTTGAAAAGATTGGCGTTGAGAAGGTCACAGTAGTTCCCGAGCAGGAATACCCCAACGGAAATTTTGATACCTGCCCCTTCCCCAACCCCGAGATCAAAGAAGCGCTCGCACTTGGCCTCAAGCTCTGCGAGACCGAAAAGCCCGACCTTCTCCTTGCTACCGACCCTGACTGCGACCGTGTCGGAATAGCAGTTCCTTCGGATAACGGATATGTGCTCTTCAGCGGAAATGAAGTCGGCGCACTTCTTCTTGAATATATCTGCTCTGAGCGCACAAAGCTCGGCACAATGCCCGAGAACCCCGTTGCAGTAAAGACGATCGTTTCCACAGATATCGCAACAAAGATCTGCGAGGAATACGGTGTCAAGCTTATAAATGTGCTCACAGGCTTCAAGTTCATCGGCGAGCAGATCGGCTTTCTTGAGGACAGAGGTGAGGAAAAGCGCTATATCTTCGGCTTTGAGGAAAGCTACGGCTACCTTGCAGGCAGCTATGTGCGCGACAAGGATGCAGTTGTGGCATCAATGCTCATCTGCGAAATGGCAGCATTCTACCGCACTAAGGGTATCTCGCTGCTGCAGGCAAGAGAGAATATGTACAAGAAGTACGGCGTATATCTGCACACCCAGTCATCCTTCGTTTGCGAGGGTGCCAGCGGCATGGAGAGAATGAAGGAGATCATGGCTGACCTCAGAGCAAATTCTCCTGCAGAGATCGGCGGCCTCAAGGTAACAAAGGTAGAAGACTATATCGCATCCACCTGTGTTGATACCGCTACGGGCACAAAGACCATGCTCACTCTGCCCAAATCCGATGTTATCGCATTTACACTTACAGACGGCGCTTCCGTTATCATCCGTCCCTCCGGAACAGAGCCCAAGATCAAGGCTTACTACACCACCAAGGGCGATACACAGGAAGCAGCTAAGGCTCTTGAAACAAAGCTTTCCGCAGATTTTGCAAAGAAGCTTGGCTTCTGATATCGGACCAAAGCATATACCTTTTTGAATGTGTGATTTTCATGGTGTCTTCCCCGTTTACGGCGGGGAAGACATTTTTATTCATTTACCCCGGACTATAACCTTTATCTTAATAATAAACAGCGAGGATAAACCATATGAGCAATCGTCCTGAGCTTACTTCCAAAACAAATGCAGATGATTTCAAAAATTACTATTATCTCAAAGAGGAGCTGATGAGCTTCTGCAGAGAAAACGGTCTGCCTTCATCGGGCAGCAAAGCGGAGCTTACAGAAAGGATAGCCTGCTTTCTTGAAACAGGCGAGATACTCAGCAGTACGGCGAAGAGAAAGGTCTGCGCAGATATCGGCGATATTACGGAAAGCAGCATTATCGAGGAAAATATCGTATGCTCCGAAAAGCATCGGGCATTTTTCAAAGAGAAGATCGGCGGTTCTTTTTCCTTTAATGTAGCATTTCAGAAATGGCTAAAAAGTAATGCAGGAAAGACCTATGCAGATGCCATTGCCGCCTATCACCGCATCATGGAGGAAAAGAAAAAGGGCAGGACGGTCATTGACAGACAGTTCGAGTACAACACCTATATCCGCGATTTCTTTGACGATAATCACGGCAGAACTCTGGATGATGCAATAAGGTGCTGGAAATACAAGAAGAACCTTGCAGGGCATAACCGCTATGAAAGATCTGATCTTGCAGCACTGGAGCAGGGAAAATGAGACAGGCAAAAGATTCTGAGACAAAGAAAAGAAAGTAGAAATGGAATATACACACCATTATATATCTCCCCTCGGCGGGATCACAATGGCATCTGATGGTACAGCGCTTATAGGGCTGTGGTTTGACGGACAAAAATACTTTGCCGATTTGTTGGATACGGAATATGAAGAAAAAACTCTCCCGATATTTGAACAGGCGGACAAGTGGCTCGATATTTATTTCAGCGGTAAGGCTCCGGACTTCACGCCGCCTTTGCATATGAAAACCACGGAATTTCGCGTGGCGGTGTGGGAGATCATACTTACTATACCCTTTGGGCAAACCATGACATACGGGCAAATTGCAGATAAGATCGCAAAACAGAAAGGCATTTCCCGAATGTCTGCACAAGCAGTCGGCGGAGCCGTCGGACATAATTCCATTTCGCTCATAATCCCCTGTCACCGTGTTGTTGGAACAAACGGCAGCCTGACCGGATATGCAGGCGGTATAGAAAAGAAAGTTAAGCTCCTTGAACTGGAAGGTACAGATATGGACAGCTTTTTTGTCCCAAAGAAAGGCACTGCGCTGTATTTCCCAATTCAGCATTACATCCAAAAAGAACATCCGCAAAAGTCGTGATATAGCTTATCCTCTCAGTTCGTACAGACTGTACGGACTGAGGGGATATATTTTTACATATAAATCATACTTAACTGCTAAAAAAGCACTTGACAAAAGCGTAACAAGTTGCTATAATATAGGTAACTTGTTACGCTAAATCACATTTGAAAGGGAAAG
>CAMHMM010000181.1 GCA_946186215.1 uncultured Ruminococcus sp.
TGACAGTGCCGGTATAGCTTATCAGAACAGATAATATCTTCTGCACAGGGGCAGTGTTTCGGAGGGCATACTGTCCACCTGTACGCCATTGATCTTTACCATATATGTGTCGGGATCAACTTCTATCTGCGGTGTCACATCATTGAGGATCATATCCTTTTTGCCGACATTTCTGCAATTCTTCACAGGGAGAACATTCTTTTCAAGTCCCAGCTTTTCCTTGATCCCGAGATCATAGGCCGCCTGACTTACAAAGGTAGTGCAGGTCGAGCTCCTTGCTTTTCCGAATGAGCCCCACATCCTTTTGAGGATAACAGGCTCGGGAGTGGGGATGGAAGCATTCGCATCGCCCATTTTGGCAGCAGCGATAAATCCGCCTTTGATTATCATATCCGGCTTTACTCCGAAAAATCTGGGATCCCACAGAACGATATCCGCAATCTTGCCCTTTTCGATGGAACCGAGATATTCCGAGATGCCGTGTGCGATAGCGGGATTTATGGTGTATTTTGCAACATAGCGTCTTGCACGGAAATTGTCGTTGTCAATTTCTTCGGCTTCGGGAAGCTGTCCGCGCTGTTTTTTCATTTTATCAGCACACTGCCATGCTCGTGTTATTACCTCGGCAGGCCGTCCCATTGCCTGCGAATCCGAATTCAGGATAGATATTGCGCCCATATCATGAAGAATATCCTCTGCTGCAAGAGTGCCGTAGCGTATCCTTGACTTTGCAAATGCAAGATCCTCCGGAAGATTGGGATCAAGATGATGGCACACCATGATCATATCAAGATGCTCGTCGATCGTGTTCTTTGCAAAAGGCATGGTAGGGCTTGTAGATGAGGGCATCACATTCGGCAGAGCTGCCGCTTTGATGATATCGGGAGCATGACCGCCGCCTGCGCCCTCGGTATGATAGGTATGTATCGCCCTGCCTGCGATAGCGTCTCTTGTGGATTCAAAATAGCCTGCTTCATTGAGGGTATCTGTATGTATAGTCACCTGTATATCATACTTATCGGCAACCCTGAGACTCGTATCTATCGCTGCAGGCGTTGAACCCCAGTCCTCATGGAGCTTGAGCCCCACTGCCCCTGCTTCGATCTGCTCAATAAGTGGTGCCTCGGAGGAGCAGTTTGCCTTGCCGAAGAATCCGAAATTCATCGGAAATTCCTCTGCAGTTTCAAGCATCCTGTGCATATTGAACACACCCGGCGTACAGGTCGTTGCAAAGGTTCCGACAGCAGGCCCTGTTCCTCCGCCGATCATGGTAGTCATTCCGGAATAAAGGGATGTTTCCACCTGCTGAGGACAGATATAGTGAACATGGGTGTCGATACCGCCTGCGGTAACGATCATTCCCTCACCTGCAATTACTTCAGTACCCGCACCAACGACCAGATCGGGTGAAACTCCGTCCATGATATCGGGGTTTCCGGCTTTTCCGATACCTGCGATCTTTCCGTCCTTGATGCCGATATCCGCCTTTACGATGCCCCAGTAATCAAGGATGAGCGCATTGGTGATAAGTGTGTCCAGTGCTCCGCCGCCGTTTGTGATATCCGACTTCTGCCCCATTCCGTCGCGGATGGTTTTTCCGCCGCCGAACTTCATCTCATCGCCGTATACCGTGTAGTCCTTTTCCACTTCGATGAACAGGTCGGTATCTCCCAACCTCACCTTGTCGCCGACAGTAGGGCCGTACATTGATATATAATCATTTTTGTCGATCGTTTTCATAAGAGCATCCCTTCTTTATATAAAATTTTTGAGTTCTGCCTTTTTAAGTGATGCTTTAAGGGTGACAGCATTCACCTGTGCATCCGTCAGTGAGTTCAGTCCCCTTATGCGCTTGTTGCCGGCTATCTCCACAAGCTGCACCTCTTTGGTGTCACCCGGCTCAAATCTGACAGCTGTGCCCGACGGGATGTCAAGTCTGAATCCATATGCTTCCGTGCGATCAAAGGAAAGAAATTTGTTTGCTTCAAAGAAATGGAAATGTGAGCCCACCTGTATAGGCCTGTCTCCTGTATTCGTGACCTTTATGCTTTTTACAGCATAGCCCTTGTTTATAGTAATCTCGGGGCTTCCCGCAATAAATTCACCAGGTACCATAATGCATCCTCCTTATCTGATCGGTCTGTGAACGGTGACGAGCTTTGTGCCATCGTCAAAAGTGGCTTCTATCTGTACCTCGGGTATCATTTCAGCAACGCCCTCCATACAGTCAGCCTTTGTCAGAAGCGTTGTTCCGAGATTCATCAGCTCGCGGACTGTTTTTCCTCTTCGTGCCAGCTCCATCAGCTCGGAAGTGATATATGCCTCAGCCTCTACATAATTGAGCTTTAAGCCGTCTGCCTTGCGCTGCTTTGCAAGCTCGCCTGCAGTATGAAGCATAAGCTTTTCTATCTCACGCGGTGTTAATCTCATATCATTTTGACCTCCTGTTTATCAGTTGATGATTACTCCGTATTTTTCTTTCAGTTCATCATATTTTTTCTCATAGGCTTCCTGCTGCTTTTGTTCTTTCAGCTGTTGTATGAGCTTATCCTTTACATCATCAAAGCTCATTATCCCCTCGGGAGTTTTGTCCGTCACCATGATGATATGATAGCCGAACTGTGTCTTTACAGGCTCGCTTATAACACCCGTCTCCATGGCAAATGCAGCATCTTCAAATTCCTTTGCCATCATGCCGCGCTTGAAATACCCCAGATCTCCGCCCTTTTCCTTTGACGGACATTTGGAATATTTTTCAGCTGCCGTTTTAAGATCCATCTCACCGCTTTTGAGTATCTGACTGACGATTCCAGCGGATTCCTCATTATCCAGCAGGATATGGCTTGCGCGGACAGTCTCTTCAAGTCTGAATTTGTCGGGATTTGCGTCATAAAATTCCCTTGCCTGTTCATCCGTTACAGTTATCCCCGAAAACAGCACGCCCATAACGATCTGTGTAAGTATCTGCTCCGAGATATCATTTATCTTGTTTACAAATTCATCGGATGTATCAAGATTTTTTTCGCGGGCATAGCGGGAAAACACTGTGAATGCGACCTTTTGCTCCAGCAGCTCCCGCCGTCCGCGTTCGGTCTCAAAGTATATCCTGCGTTCGACAGGATATCTTGATATTATGCGGTCAAGATCGCTTTCGTTTATATTTTTGCTTCCTATTGATGCAAGGATCTTTTCATCCATTTGTTTCAACTTCCTATATCTCCTCAAGGGCTGCCGATAGGACAGCCCTCAAGGATAACATTGACAGAATAGAGGAATAAGCTTATTTTAATAGCCTATCAGGCGCTGATCCGTGGAACATCAGCCCTTATAGCTGTGGATATTGTGGGGATCATCGTAGGGCTCTGTGCCAAATCTTCCGCCTGTTGTGGGATAGCCGTAGATAGTACCGTCCTTGATCTGCATCTCATCCTCCCAGGGAAGATGATATTTGCCCTCAGCCAGATCCTTTACATAGGTGAGCATCGTATCGGGCTGACCTCCGGGATATGCTACATAGCCGCGGTGACCGAGGTTGTAGATGTTGTTTTCAAGACCCCATTCCTTACGCGCTGCATCTGCCTTTTCGGGGAAGATCTCCGCTGTTACGATCTCGTAAGGGTTTCTGTGTCCCTGTACAAGAACGGTGCCGTCGTAGTTTGTTACCTGACCTTCGCCGAAATAGTAGAATACTCCGTCATACCCTGCAAGATTTACCGCAACGGTGTACATGAGGTTATGCCATGCGTTTGAACGGTTCGTAAGTATCCACTGCTCATTTACCTGTGTGCTGTAGCCCGAGATCCTGATGTAAACATTGCATCCCTTATATGCTGCTTCACGGGCAAGCTCGGGGATCATGCCGTCATGGCAGATACATACCGCAAGCTTTGAACCGCCGGGGCCCTCACATACAGGCATTCCCTTGTCGCCGGGATACCATGGCTCGATAGGATTCCATGGGAAGAGCTTTCTGTAATGAAGAACGATCTCACCCTCGGGATTGATGATTATAGCTGAATTGTAGGGATTCTTTGTGGGATCGGGGTTTCTCTCCATGATGGAGAATACACCGTAAACTCCCGCCTCCTTGCAGGCCTTGCCGAATATCTCGGTCTCCTTGCCGGGGATATCGCAGAGGAACTCATCTGTGAGCCACTTTGTGGTGTTAAGTCCCTGTGTGCTGTACTCGGGGAAAACGATGAGCTCGCAGCCGGGATAGCCTGCCTTTGTTGCATGGAGCGTTCTTACGATCTCTTCGATCTGCTTGTCGATATCCGCTCTCGAATTGACGATCGGTGCAGGAAACTGCACTGCAGCCACCAGAAGACCATTGCTCGGCTTGTTCATACTACCTATGCTTCCCATAATAATACCTCCATTGATCGTATTCCGGCATATTATGCCGATATATAAAGATCAGATCTTTACCTTATTCAAAGCTTCTCGCCTGTGCTTATGCGGTATGTTTCGCAGACAGGCACCACAAATATCCTGCCGTCACCTCTGTGACCGGTCTGATTTACAAGGATGATCGTGTCTATTACCTTCTTTACATCCTTATCATCAACTGCGATTATAAACATGCGGTTCGGTACTATGTTGGATCTTGCGATAACCTCTGTGCCTTCATACATACTTGCATTCTTCTTGCCGCGTCCGAACACCTTTCGTCCCGTAAATGCAGGTACACCTATGGCAGCGAGCGCGTTCTTGGTATCCTGTACCTTGGACGGGCGTATCAGAGCTGTTATT
>CAMHMM010000182.1 GCA_946186215.1 uncultured Ruminococcus sp.
TAAGTGCCTTGCCCGAGCTGTTGGTGAACTTCATATTGAGTGTGGTCTCCGATTTAAGCTGGAGATTTGAAGCAGTGAATTGCACTCCTTCCGGAAGTTCAACAGCTGATTTGTCATAAGGTCTGTTGATCGTTTCAGCGGTAACGCTGCTGACATCCTTCTCCTTTTCGGAGAGATATCTGTTGGCAGGATCCGCAGTGTTGTACAGGAAATAGTCCTGTGTATATCCGCCGTAGTTGAGCATTGCCTTTACCATCTCAGCCTCATCTGCGTACTGTTCAGGGTGGTTGAGCATATACATCGCATAATCACGCACCTTGAATTCATACACATCACTTGCCTTTTCACCGTCAATGAGCTGTGCGGTTATCTTATCCGTCATTTCCTTGGCGCTTACATTGTATTTGAAGATGTATACCGTCTTGTCATCAAAGGTTGTTACTTCTGCATCCTTCACAGGAATGTCCTTCGAGTCGCCTCTGCCGGGCCTTGTGAAGTGCATATGGGCTGCGTCGCTTTGTGCTATCCTGTCGTCTATGAACATATAGAAATTCACGCCTATGTCGCCGTCAAGACTGAGAGAGTAACCCTCGAGCCAGCAGCCGATCAGATCGAACTTTGCTGAGAGCTCCACATCCGCTTCGGGCATTGTAAAGGAGTAGTATTCCACATTGTTTTCCAGAAGCCTTGTTATCTCAACTTCCTTTTGTACGCCATCTTCGGTATAAACACCCTTCAGCGAACCCTCTCTCATGATGTAGCTCGGATCGACTGTGATCGTAAATGTCACGGTTTCGCACTTGACTGCGCGTTGCTTATCGACATCGATGTTCGCATTCTGTACATCACTGCTGATGGTGATATCATGCATTTTGTCGATAAGCTCAGCCTCGCCGTCCGAATTTATTATCACGGTATAGTATTCATTGTCGCTTACGAAGTTTGCGGCACTGCCCATCGGGTTTTCCGTGTCATTTGCATTCAGGCCGCTCGTAATAACGCCGGGCTTTTCCATCAATACATGGATCTCAGCAGCCTTGTCAAGCTTACCCGCTATGGTAATGACCTTGTTCTTTTTCAGATAAACATTTGCGGGATTCTTTCCGCTTTCATCATCAAAGGCGTTTCTGGTGTTGTCCTTTATGATAACCTTGCCCGATACTTTGAAGGTGCCGTCAACATAAATGCCGCCGCCTTCCTTATTGGCATGGTTTTTGGTTATCTCACCGCCTGACATGATGAATGTGCCGCCGCTTTCGATATAAATACCGCCGCCCAGTTTATCGGCAGTGTTTTCTTTGACTGCGCCGCCGCTCATTGTGAATGTACCCTTATCGCATATATAAACTGCGCCGCCGTTCTTTTCAGAGGAGTTTTGGGTTATTGTGCCGTTTTCAAGCTTTACCTTGCCGTTTTCCTTGATGACTACGGAACCGCCGTTATCTTCATTTTTGCCGTTTTTGAGCGTTCCGTTAGTATCATCGCTGCTGTCCTTGATCGTCAGCTCACCTGATACATCAAAGTGATGGAGCTTGGTCTCATCCTGTTCGGCATCGAGACTCTTTCCCTTGAGATCGAGAGTACCTTTCTTCTTGATCTCATTTGTCTTGTCATCCTTTGTAGGCTTGATATCCTCTGACATCTCAAAGCTGTTGTCTTCGTCCTTTTCGTTGAGCTTTTCACCCACATTAGCCCATTTGGTGATCCAGTGAGCCTTGAGTGAAACAGGCTTTTCGATCTTTACCTTATCATCCTTTTTCTTCTTGTTGTCGTCCTTCGGCTCATCAGGATAGGTGTATTTGAGCTTGTATGTATCTTCGTCCTTTTCTATCTCAACTTTTTCGGACATTATCCAGTAATCGCTGGTATAATTATCGCGTGTCCAGGGATTTTCTTTGACTTTGTGCTCTTCATCCTTTTCGACGAATACGGGGTTTTCCTTCATGTCGCCGTCGAGTGAATCATCGTCATCCTTGGTCACACCTGCCTCATATCTGACAGGAAGCTTCCACTCAGCCTTTACTGTTATTTCCTGGTCGTCGTTTCCGTCTTCAAAGGTCACATTTTCAACCTTTTCATCATTAAGATACCATCCCTTGAATTCCAGACCTTCCTTGTCAAATTTCCACTGGTTCTCGGGAAGCTCATATTCCTTGCCGGTGTTGTGGTCATGTTCAACATTGACCGTCTTTTCCTGTTCAATTTCCTCCGGCACATTTACATCCTTGGGGAAATTCGCCTGAAGCACTACTTTGTAGGGCTTCACTGTCTTGCTCTCTTCTGTCAGATCACATAGTGTTACTGTATATATGGTATCTTTTGTTTCCTCATTTACGCTCTTTTCGGGTATATGAACGAATTGCTGTCGGATACCGCATACAGTACACTGCCCATTGTCAAGCACTTGATCGTAATGCGGCTCTTCCCATTCGTGATCGAGGCTTCTCCATGTCGGGTGACTGCATTCATCAGGGTCTACATCCGTTGCTTCTTGGTCATAATACCATATAAAAAATCCTCCTGCTGTTCCCAGTGTTATTAAGAATGCCCCGATGACAACGCCTACCCATTTCGGAACACTTGAGGCCGCTCCTGCTACACCGAATGCTACTGTGCCTTCGGCAGCACCGGCTTCGCCCGGAACTATCGGTTCTTCACCAATGGAATCAGATGCATCTATATTGGATCTGGATTTTGTACCGGACTTGTTGTTCCTGAGACATTTTACACCGCGGTTGATCTGCAGCTTGCCGCTGTTTATGTAAATACCGCCGCCTGCACTGGCTGAATTATTGGCCAGGATACATGCTACGATGCTGCAGGAGAATGGCCAGTTGGAAACTGCGGCATCATTGTCACCATTGATAAATATTCCGCCGCCCTTGTCTCCGGCTTTGTTGTTTGTGATATAGCCGCCGTTGAAGCTGATGTGTCCGCCGTCTGCGATGTAGATACCGCCGCCGTTCTTTGCCTTGTTGTCTGAAACATTGATAAACTTCGCGTTTACCGTGCCCTTTTCGCCGATATAGATGCCGCCGCCGTTTCCGTCATTGTAGCCTCCCTTAATGATGTTCTCATTTTCGGAGGTCATTCTTCCCATTTGCTTGTCAACGGGAGTTTCCGGAGCAGTGCCGACTATGTTAAGTGTACCGTCTACCTTGATCGCATAGCCGTTTTCCTCAGCCGAGGTAAGCGCACGGTCGATGTTATGGCCGTTCATTGATATGCTGGCGGTCTTGCCCTCGGGAACATACAGGTAGCTGTCGCCTTCGCCGGCCTTAATGTCATTGAGCAGGGTAACGGAACCGCCTTTTTTCAGGACTTCACTGACCTTGTTCCATGTGGAGTGTATTTCGGCCGAAAGTGTAGTGTCAGCGGTTATGTTTATCGTTCCGCCCCTCGGAACATCGGTGTCCCCGTATTTTACGAAGAGCTCTACTCCGTCCGGTACGGTGACACTGTCATACATCTCGTCTGTCAGCGTGAAAAGTGCATAATCCTTTTCCTGTGCCTTGGGCACATAGTAGTTCGTTCCGGCGAATGTCACCCTGTACGAGGAAACATTTTCAAGGGATGCCGTGTATTCTTCTTCATCGTAAGTGACCTTTGCGGTAAAGCTGAATGTATGGTCGCTGTTTTCCGTTGCTGTTACAGGTACATCATTAAAGACTACGGCCGCTCCGACATTCGGAGTAAGTGTGATTTTTGCCGTTGAGTAATCCTCCGCCCACTCAGCAGATACGGTGTAGATCACATCATCAAGATAGCTTACCCTGTATTCATCGCAGCTTGCGAGTCCTGATGATGTGTATGCTATGATAAGCACATTATCGGAGCTGCAGCCTGTGAATGCATCGGGATCAACGGTGATGGCTGTTCCTTTGATCTTCAGCATCAAAGTGAGATCATGGCAATTCTCAAATGCTTTCGCGCTTATGTTTTTTATTGTGCCGTTGTCGGTGATCTCAACAGAATGTGTACCTGTTTTACTGAGAGGATAAAATCCTCCGTTGCCGGAACCAATCGTTGTGAGCCCTGTCTTTTCGGTGCTGCCGTCCTTGTAATAATATTTCGGGAGAGTGATATTGACCGTGCCTTCACCGCAATCGCCGGTATATTTTGTTATCCTGTTCCCGTCAAACTCAAATATATCAACGCGCAGATCATCTTTGCTGACCGGATTTTTGTCCTTGTCGAAATAAAATGAGCTTTCGCCTGTGGTATAGCTGTAGTATTCGATATTTCCCGATGTATATTCACCGTCTGAGTTTATTCCGGGCTCCTTATTATTCACATGGGTGATATCGAATTCTTCTTTGTCCTCGAACGCGGTATCACCGATGGTGACAGATGCCGTATATACATACTTTTTCATGTCATCGGAAAAGCCCTTTGCTATCGTGCCGGACTTTGTCCAAACCGTCTTGTCTTTGTCGATGCATTTCAGGTTTGCAGTGCTCAGATCGTCAGACCATTCCCATATGATACTGCAGTTCTTTTCATCGGTATAGGCCTTGCCGCCGTAGGTAACTGAAGCTGTATATTTTACGGAGGTCTGGAAAATATCATATTCAGGGACTGTATCTACAGTTTTTGTCCATATGATCTCTTCGCCCTCCGCACTGTGCATCTCAGCAGTGGCGGTAGCATATTCGTTTCCCCACTTCCAGTCGGGTTTATCCTTGGAGGGGGGGCTC
>CAMHMM010000183.1 GCA_946186215.1 uncultured Ruminococcus sp.
GTTTCTGCCACTCCCGAAGGCGACCTTATTCATCAGGGCGACAACATCGTAGACCTTGCCGCCACAGATCCCGGTCTTGCCGAGTTTGCTGCACTCATAGACGAAATAAACACCCAGTTTGAGGATATAGAAGTGGTGCTCAAGGGCTTTGACCTGCGCACCAGCAACCGCCTGATAAAGATCCACGGAAAGAGCTATGTCGTGGGCTGGACGAGGATAAAGCGCTACGACACGCTGAATGTGTTCGTAATGATCCCGTACAGCACGGTCACAGCGCCCCTTGACAGGATGATCCTTTTCGGCCTGTTCTTCTCTGTGGTATTCATCGTTGCCTCGGTGCTTCTTTCTAATTTGCTCGCAAACAGGATCACCGCACCGCTTGCAGCTGCATCCAAGAGAATGGGCGAGCTTGCAAGAGGCGACCTTTACTCTCCCACACCCCGCACCTATCTCAACGACGAGACGCTGTATCTGCTCAAATCCCTGAGTCTTGTCCGCAAATCCGTGACCGCATATATCAATGATATAAAGCGCATCCTCACCAGCATCGCCGACGGCGACCTGAATGTTGTTCCCGAGGCGGACTACAAGGGCGATTTCATCGAGATAAAGACCTCTCTTGAAAGGATACTCGATTCCCTCAACAGCACCTTCAGCGAGGTACACAAGGCTGCACTTTCCGTAAATGACTGCTCTGTTCATGTGTCCGACGGCACAGCCGAGCTTTCCAGAAACACCACCGATGAATCCATCGCCATTACCGAGATCACAGCCTCCGTATCTCATGTAAACGAAAGAATAAACCACGATGCAGCTCAGGCTGCCAGCGCCTTTGATATGTCCATGTCGGCCGACAGATATGCCGAGGAGGGCAGCAAAAATATGCAGCTCATGGTCGAGGCTATCAATGAGATAAAGACCACATCCTCCCAGATCGAGCATATCATAACCGTTATCGACGATATCGCATTCCAGACCAATATTCTCGCCCTGAATGCGGCTGTCGAGGCAGCAAGAGCGGGTGATGCGGGCAAGGGCTTTGCAGTCGTAGCCGACGAGGTGCGCACACTTGCAGTCAAGTCCGGTGAGGCTGCCGCACAGACCAAGACGCTCATCGACAACTCCCTTGAAGCTATCGAAAAGGGCGTGCGCCTTGCAAACGAAACACAGAGCTCTCTTGTCAATGTGGCTGACATCGTAAGCAGCACAAGACGCATCACCAAGGAGATCTCCGATTCCGCACAGCTGCAGGCAGCAGAGATAAGCAAGATAAGCTCCACCATGGAACATATAAACTCCACCATCAAGGAAAACTCCCGCACTGCCGAGCAGAACGCCGCAGTTTCTCAGGAGCTTTCCGGCCAGTTTGAGCTTCTCAGCTCCATGATCGACAGATTCAAATTCAAATAATGCCATACAAAAGCCCCTGTTCCCCGTTCCTGACGGGGAACACATATGAAAAGCCGGGCATGAAGCAGTAGAAATCCAATTCACCGCCCGTATTATTACCCGTTTTTGAACAAAATGCCAAAATGTGGTTCAGCACTCAATATTTTTGAGATTTCACTTGATTTAAAAAATAAAATGTGTTATCATCTATATGTAGCACAGACATTCCAACCCACCGCGGAAACAGTCTGAGAGTGACGAGAAATGAGTAATACCAAAAGCGATACCAACAAAAAAGCGAAGACCGACAGCAGCATCAAACTGATGCTCGCACTGCTTGTGCTGATGCTTGCCCTTGCAGGTATGTTCGTTTTCATCTCATCACAGAACACAAAGCTAAAGTCACAGGTAAACGCTCTTGAACAGGAGCTGGCCGATGTAAAGGCGCGCAAGGGCATGGATCTTACTGTCCTTACATCCCCGCAGACCGAAGAAAGCGCCGCAGAGAGCGAAAACGGCGATGCCGCAGAAGAAGCGCCTGTCCAGACCGAGGCTGCAGCCATACCACCCGCCTTTGAGGAATTCACCGATGCCGACGGGAATATCGTTCCCGCCGCAGTGATCTACGACAACGGCACAGAGCGCTGGGATTTTCCGTATATAGAGGGAAAAGGCTCTGCTCCGCTTGATTTCTCCAAGGTCAGGGTAGAAAATGACGAGAAATATCACCGCACTGTCTATGACAAGGACGGCAACAGGATCAGCCGCTTCGGTATAGATGTATCAAAGCATCAGGGCAGGATCGACTGGCAGTCCGTTGCAGACGACGGTGTTGAATTCGTATTTATCCGCGTAGGCGCAAGAGGATATGAAACAGGAAAGCTCACCGAGGATGAGCGCTTTGCGGAAAATTACCGCGGCGCAAAAGATGCGGGGCTTGCTGTGGGAGTATACTATTTCTCTCAGGCGATAAACGAAGAAGAAGGCCGCGAGGAAGCGCAGTTCGTTGCCGATATCCTGAAGGATAACGGCTGTCTGCTCGAGCTTCCTGTGGTGTTCGACTGGGAAAAGATCGGCGGCGGCGAGATCGCCCGCACCGATGACACACCTATGGAGGATATAACCGCAGCCTGTGATGCATTCTGCAGCACTATCAAGGACGCGGGCTATTCCACGGCATTCTATTCTAATATCAGATCGGCGTTCTTCCACTATGATCTGTCTGAGCTGCCATATGATATGTGGCTCGCAGATTACGGCGACACGACGGGATTTATCTATGACTACCGTTTCTGGCAGTATTCCCAGTCGGGAATGGTAAACGGCGTGGACAGCTTTGTTGACTTCAATATCTGGATAGACGAGTAACAGTCTGTCCTGCAGACAACCGGATATGTATCTTTCCCCCTTACAGAGCAATGGAGGTAATCAGATGGCTGGAGAAACCAAGAAGGTCGTACTGGTCGGTACAGGTATGGTAGGAATGAGCTTTGCCTACGCAGCGCTCAATCAGGGTGTGTGCAATGAGCTCGTCCTTGTCGATATCAACAAGGAACGCGCTGTCGGTGAGGCAATGGATCTCAATCACGGTCTTGCCTTTGCGCGTTCAAACATGAAGATATATGCAGGCGAATACAGCGACTGCAAAAATGCGGATATAGTCATAATCGCTGCAGGCGTTGCCCAGAAGGACGGCGAAACAAGGCTTGATCTTCTGAACCGGAACACCGAGGTCTTCCGCTCAGTAGTAACACCCATCGTAAAATCGGGCTTTGACGGCATTTTCCTCGTAGCCACCAATCCGGTGGATATCATGACGAGAGTGACCTATGAGCTTTCACGCTTCGGTGCATCCCGCGTTATAGGCTCGGGCACAACACTTGACACAGCAAGGCTTCGCTACCTGCTGGGTGATTATATGCTCGTGGATCCCAAGAGCATCCATGCGTATGTTATCGGCGAGCACGGCGACAGCGAATTCGTGCCGTTTTCTCAGGCACTTCTGGGCACAAAGAGCATACTCTCCATCGTGGAAGAAAATCCCATGCTCTACAGCATGGAAAAGCTTGTTTCCATAGAGGAGCAGGTGCGCACGGCAGCTTACAAGATCATTGCTGCAAAGCGTGCCACATACTACGGTATAGGCATGGCGCTCACAAGGATCGTCAAGGCTATCCTCGATGATGAGAACAGCATCCTTACCTGTTCCGCAAAGCTTTCCGGCGAATACGGCTTCAGGGATGTATTCATCGGCGTTCCGTCCATAATCGGCAGGAACGGCATAAAGCAGGTAGTTGAGCTTTCGCTCACCGACGAAGAAAAAGCCAAGTTCACAAGATCTGCTCAGATACTTCAGGACAGCTTTTCAGGGCTCGTTATGAATTGATCATCGGAAACGCGGCTGCCCGCAGTGCGGACACAGCGCGTATCCCATATATTATCGGAGGTTTTATTGATGCAAATGAAGGGAAAAATGAAAAAGATCGCTGCGGCAGCCGCTGCCGTACTCATGCTGGCTTCTGTCGCTCCCGCCGCTTCCGCTGCGGGCTTTGGCATGAAGGCTGAAAATAAGAAGACCACATCATTCACTCTCAAGTGGAATGCGCTGGAGGGTGCTGATGCCTACAGAGTATACACCTATGATGTGAACACAAAGAAATTCACTCTCTACAAGACTGTAAAGAGCGAGCTCTGTGCATTCACCGAGCTTTCCCCCTTAACGAGCTACAAGGTAAAGGTTGTTGCAGTGCAGAAGGTGGATAATGACTATCAGGCACTGGATGAATCAGGCGTTGTAACCGTCAAGACACCCGAGACAGATCCCGTTGCTGCCGCACCTGCAGCAGATACCAAGAAAAAGGACGACACAAAGAAGAAGAAGGACGAGATCAAGGAGTACAACACCGCCAAGAGTGATCTCTCCAAGGCGCAGTCCGCACTTTCCACAGCAGAGAAGAATTATGAATCTGCCCGTAAGGAGCTCGAAAAGACCTCGTCCGGTTCGAGCCCCGAAGCACAGGAAAAGAGAGCAAAGATCCAGTTCAAGTGCGATGAGGCTGAGCTTGCCATTGTTCTTGCAAGAGATGATGTATCCTACTACACTGCTCTTGTGAACAGATTAAAGGCACAGCTTGCTACCAACGGCATTTATATGAAATGATCTGAGGAACGCATTTCCTCACCATTGAAAAAGAAAACATTATTCAGTTTTCTCCATAAACAGCTTCACCCGCCGGTCTCCCGACGGGTGTTTGTGTTCAGAACGCTGTATTTATCATGCATTC
>CAMHMM010000184.1 GCA_946186215.1 uncultured Ruminococcus sp.
GCATGATTGGGAAAGTGATGATCAGATGATCCCTGAAAGTTTTAGACATAGTATTGTCTCCTTTATGATTTATGATTTTTAAAGCCGTTCTTTTAGCTCTCTATAAATTAGACGGAGAAAAACGGATTTCGTTACAGGAATTTTCAAAAAAATCCCGGAATTTTTTTCTACCCCTGCATCGCGCACATCTGCTCATACGCTCCGGGTATAACAGATGTCGAAAGTATGGACACAGCCGTTGCCAGATCAAGTATAGCATGGCTTATCATCACAGGAACGGGATCCTTCTTTCTTTGGTAATATATGCAGAATATCACCGTAAGGGGCAGAAATGATATGAATCTGTATATCATATATCTGCCGTCGAAAAATGCGGGGATAAAGCAGTGCTGCAAGGCGTAGAAAAACGCAGGGATGATAACAGCGGCGTATTTGTTCTTTATCCGGCCTGTGCCGCAGCCAAGATAGAGCCCGTCCTCAGCAAATGCCGTTGTAACAGGGAGCAAAAGCACATTTATTATGGCAAAAAAGGGAGGCACGGGTGCTATGAGACGCAGCGACACCTCGGGCATTATTGTGCCGTAGCAGATAAGTCCTGCAAGATACATCCCGCCCATACCGACCGCCGCAAAGCCGATGATAAGCAGTATTGCCTTACCCGCCTTTGTCTGTCCCTTTTTAAAATTCAAAAGCCCGGCGAGGCTCATATACTGCTTTTTTGCCATCCACGCCAGAAGATTTATCGTAAGGATATTTACTATCACTGCCAGTACAGACCAGCTACTTGCAATATCATTTTTGCCGAGCACCACCGCCCTGAATATATAAAACGCAAGGAACACCACACAACGCAGGGGCAGCATATAATAAAGCTTTGACTTATTCATTCCCGCACATCCTTTCTCTTGAAACGAAGCTTTCCGAGGCATATTTTATCATTGCCATGACCTCATCCTCATCCGCCATGAAAACACCTGTTGCTATCATAGTGGCAAGCCCGTGAGAATATATGACTGTATTCCGTATGCACAAAACCGCCTGTGCGGCCGAAAGCCCCGTCTGCGCCGCGATGCTTTCAGCCATTGATCTGCTTTCATCCGACTTTAAAAGATCATCCGGTACATAGGGTCTGCTCAGAGGGCTCTCACCCAGATACAAAAACCTGAAAAGATTGGGTTCATTTATTGCCATGTCTATATACGCCCTGCCCATTTGTTCAAAGGCATCCAATGCACTTCCATATTCCGAAGCACCTTTTTTGCGTGAATACTCCCGTGCATACAGTGCAAGCTCGCGCCTTAGCCCCTCCATATTCTCAAAATGCCAGGCTATGGGCTGAGTGGAGCAGCCTATCTCCGCAGCGATAGTCTTGATATTCACCGAGGCGTAACCGTCCCTGATAAGCATTTTAAGCGCCGCCTCAAGTATCATTTCCTTTGATATAGTCACTTTTCGCGCCATAACTGCCTCCATTAATATAAACACATTTATATAAATCTGTTTATATTATATATTTTTATAGCCAGTATGTCAAGAGAAAATCATAACGATACTGATATTTATATAACATAGCCAAAACCGGCTTATCATTTATATCCAGAACGCCGAGAATAATGCACACAAAATCTCTTGACAAAGCCCTCAAAATATGATAGACTAACTATCAAAGAGATAGTCTGTATATCATTCTGATAAATTCTCAGAATGTTATTCCATCAAACAGGAGTATTGACAAGTGGATAACGGAAAAAATTTTGAATTTTCGGCTGAAAGCCTGAAAAACCGCAGAACGGCACACATCGTAGCCACGGCTGCGGAGCTTTTCCTCGAAAATGGCATAGAAAATGTTAAGATGACCGATATCGCCGACGAAAGCGGCATAGGCGTAGCCACGCTTTACAGATATTTCGGCACAAAGACAAATATCGCCATAGAGGTGATGACATTTCTGTGGAACGATCTGAAAAAGCTTTTCGAGGAGCGCTTCAGCTCAGCGGAATTCCGCGCAAAAAGCGGAATAGAGCAGCTCGACGCACTGATAAGGATGTTTTCTTTACTGTACACCTCACATAAGGATTTCATGCGGCTCGTAGGCGAATTTGACCGCTTTATCATTCACGAAAATGTGGCACGGTCGGAGCTTGGTGAGTATGAAAAGAATGTTTTCAACTTCTACCCTGTTCTTGAATCAGCTTTCAAAAAGGGCTGTTCGGATGGAACAATAAGAGAGGATCTTGATTTCAGGCTCTTCTACCTTACCTTTACTCACGCACTCAGCGAGATGTGCAAGAAATTCATCGGCGGCGAGATCCTTCCCTCGGAGGATTTTTCCGCGGCTGAAAAGGAACTCGACCTTCTGGCAGATACCGCAGTATATTTTGCAAGGACAAAATGAACACAGATATAGGGGGCGGCATTATGGAGAAAAAGATAGCAAGCAACAAGATCCTCTGGATATTTGCAATAGGTCAGCTGGGCTGGTCTATCCTTTCGGGCATCGTCTCAAACTGGCTGGTCTTCTACTTTCAGCCAAGCCAGGATGAGATCGCAAAGGGGCAGATAGAATTTCTCCCCCAGGGCACTTTTCTGGGGCTTACCATCATCGGCCTTATTACTGCATTCGGGCGCATATTCGATGCGGTGACCGATCCTCTTATCGCAGGAAAATCCGACAGCTTAAAGCACAAGCTCGGCAGAAGGATTCCCTTTATGCGTGCGGCAGCGCTCCCCTTCGGTGCTGTGACCGTGCTTATGTTCACATCCCCTGTGAACAGTACAAGCCCCGTCAACGCAGCAGCACTCTTTGTCTTCGCCATGCTCTTCTACCTTTGCATGACATCCTACTGCACACCATACAATGCACTTATCCCCGAGCTCGGGCGCACACAGAACAACCGCATAAACATCTCCACATATATATCGGTAACATATTTTGTGGGCACTGCGGTAGCATATCTCGTTCCCAACATCGCAGCGATCTTCATGGAGTCGCTGGGCTACTCAGGCGGGTTCAGGCTCACTGTGGGCATTCTTTCCGCATTCGCTGTTATATGTATGTTCATTCCCGCATTCCTCATTGATGAAAACACCTATGCCGACACTACACCCGCCACGGAATCCGCTGCAAAGTCACTTGTAAGCACATTTAAAAACAAGGATTTCAGGCTCTTTGTTGCATCCGATATCCTCTATTTCGTGGCACTCACACTTTTCCAGACAGGTCTTTCATTCTATATCACCGTTCTCATGCGCCTTGATTCGGGCATGACATTCCCTCTCTTTGCAATAATGACATTCATTTCACTGCTTTGCTACGCACCTGTTAATGTGCTTGCAAAGAAAGTGGGAAAGAAAAAACTTGTGGCATTTGCATTCATTTTCTTTGCTGTGACCTTCCTTGTTACCGCATTTGCAGGCATCCTGCCCATCCCCTCTCTTGCATACGGCATAATGGTCGCTGTCCTTGCGGCGATACCCATGGCAATACTGGGTATGCTCCCGCAGGCTGTCGTTGCCGATATCGCTGAATCCGACATGGTGACAACAGGCGAGAGCCGCCACGGTATGTTCTATGCAGCGCGTACATTCGCATTCAAAATGGGGCAGTCCGTATCAATGCTCATCTTCACAAGTGTGGCAACGATAAACAGAGATATCCCCTACGGCGTTTCCGGCTACGGTCTGGGCTACAGGCTCACAGCGCTGATCGCCACGGTGCTGTGTCTTGCAGGCGGCATAGTTTTCCTCAGATATGACGAAAAGAAAGTTCTCTCCATCATCGCAAAGGATGGAAAGGACTCAAAGGAAGGATGATCAGGATGCTCAGATTTAGAAATGTAAGATTCAGTTATCGCGCAAACGGCAGAAAATTCACGCTTGATACGGCAGAGTCTGCCGAAAACAAGCGTGTTTCGGTAAAAATTTCAGATGAAGCGGAAGTCTTCTCCGTATCGGTCACAACAAAAACGCCGATAGAGATAACCACACTTTCCGCAGAATTTGACTATGATTTCACTCCCGATATGCGTATATTCCTAAACGGCTACCAGTCCTGGACTGACAGCAGGGAATATGACACCGAAGGAGTCATGCGCGGCATAGATCACATTCCCCATCCTATAACAGAGAAATTCTCCTTTGCCGCTTACGGTGACTACACCTTTGTTGATTACGGAAGAGAAGACGGAGAGCTCCACGGCTTTTCCTACGGCTACATAAGAAACAGTACGGGTTTGTTTGATTTTGTTGGCTCACTCAACGAGCAGGACGGCTTTACCATCATCCGCACGGATGTTAAAAAGGGTAAAATACGGATCATAAAGGACTGCACGGGGCTTGAAATACAAAATGGCTATGCAGGTATTTGTGTTTACAAGGGAAGCGGCAGCGAGGATGAGGTGTTCGACAGATACTTCGAGCTGCTTAAGATTGCTTCCCCCGCAGCAAAGCCCGTCCGCTGCTACACGAGCTGGTACAGGCATTACCAGAATATAAGTGCAGATATAATAGAAAAGGATCTTAATGGTCTTATATCCTCTGGTACAGATGCCGATATTTTCCAGATCGATGACGGATATCAGACGGCGGTAGGCGACTGGCTGAGCATAGACAAAAGCAAATTCCACGACTCCATGGGCTGCATCGCAGAAAAGATAACAGCCGCGGGAATG
>CAMHMM010000185.1 GCA_946186215.1 uncultured Ruminococcus sp.
TTTGTGTCAAGTATTTTTTAACACTGTTAAATAATTTTGATAGATCATACAATTTATTGCGGTTTGATTATGCAACTTTACCAATTATGGCTTGGGAATCAAAGCAACCATTTAACGATTAGCTACAAATCAGGGCAAGAGTGGGATCAACATTCCATTTATTAAAAATATAGCAGGCATAAAAGCTCCGAGCCACAAATGAACGACTGCACACAAAAGAGCATACGGGAGGGTGCAGGCTCTGCCTGCCGACTGCTTGACAATAAAGAGCTTTTGAGCTATAATTACATTTGTTGAAAATATTGTATACAGATCGGAACTGTTATGAATCTTTTTTTATACCTGATATTGCTTGCTGCAGCGTGGATATTCTACCCGCTGTATGAAAATGAGCTTTCCTTTGCGGTGCTTGTCACCCTGATGATATTGCCGTTTTTGCTGCTTATCACTCTTATTTACAACATCCGTACCATCAGGCTCGGTGTTTCGGATGAGAGCCCGACCATATTCATGGGGCAAAAGGGCGAAGTGCGCCTTAAGATGATCAATAAAGGTCTGCTGCCTACGGCGGACATTGCTCTTTCGGTTAGAACGCGGTCGATGCTTACGGGCAGGGAGGAGAAAAGCACTATCCGTCTCGGTGTGGGCGCAGGCTCATCCGGCTCGGCTGTGATCTCTGCGGATACATCGCATTGCGGCGTTTTCAGAGTTTATGTTGACAATATCCGTTTTTCGGATGTTTTCGGCTTTTTTTCGTGGAAGCTTCGCACAGGCAGTGAGCCTGTGGGCGAGATAGTCGTTATACCCCGTCTTGACGAGGATTGTGAGGACGAGGCGCGTAGTATTGCGACATCATCGTTGAATACTGAAAATGACGACGAGCCTGTGCCTGTGAGCGGCCCCGGAGATGTGATAGATTTCAGGGATTTCCGCCCCGGTGACAGACCTGTGATGATACACCACAAGCTGAGCGCACGATTTGATAAAAATATCGTTAAAATAATGGGACTGCCGCAGTGCAGGCGCTTCCTTACGGCTCCCGACACAACAGACGGGCTCACTTCGGATGAAACGGATATTTTGCTTGGCCGTGCTCTGAGCATATCTTATTATATCGGTCAGCTCGGCAATGAAAGCTTTGTTGCTGCTGCTGAACGGTCTGCGGACTGTGTTTCCTTCAATGGTGGTTATGCTGTGGCCGTGCGTGATATGGATGATTATATTTCGGCTGCAAGGACTATGGTGATGTACGGTGCAGCGGATATTTCCGCCGCAAACGGCTTCATTTGCTGTGAAGTCGGCTTGGAAAGGAGTGAGAGCTGATGCCTGCTCCCGAAAAAAAGCTGCAGTTTTCACGGCTCATTCCCGTACTTCTTTCACTCCTCGGCACACTCAGCACAGAGATCGTATTCATGTCGTCCATGCGTGTAATGATCATATTCAATGAACGGCTTGTGACGACCATCTCTGTCATCGCATGGCTTGTCGGGCTTATAATGTTCGGTGCAAAGAAGAAAACGAAGCTCAGATCAGTCGTATCAGGCGTTCTGGCAGTATCTGTGCCGCTTGCGATGATCATCCGCTTTTCTGACCTCACTCAGGGTATTTCAGACATAGTTGCAGCGTTCGGCGCATATATTTCAGACGGAACTATCCGCGATATACGCGCTGCCTCTTCCGAAGAAAACTTTGCTGTTGCAATAGTGGTGATACTTATCGCCTTCATTTGCGTGTACGCACAGACCTCACGCTCCGGTATGCTGCTCCCGCTTATCGTGACGGTGCCCCCTGTGGAGCTTTGCCTGTTTTTCGGGTTAGTTCCTCTCTGGACATCGTTTATGGGGATTATGGTATTCTGGGCATCATGTGCTGTCTCTGAGCGCTCCGCCAAAATATGCTCAGGAAATGAGAGATCGGCGCGTGTGCGGAATCAGACCGTGGCTCTTTCCGTATTCGCGGTGATCACGGCGGCTTCTGTCGGGTTCATTGCTGCTGCAGGCCATGAACGCAGTGATGATGTGAAGGATCTTCGTAGCCTGTATCTTACATATGTATCGGAAATGTCTCTCGAAAGCTTTACCAGCGATCTTAAAAACGCACTGTTTCCCGGTAAGGAGCACAAGCTCACCCATGACGGAAATCTTGGTAATATCGATGAGATAGTTTTTGACGGCGACACCATACTTGAAGTGACTATCCCTGCTGATTCGGAGCTTTTATATCTAAAAGGCTTCACAGGAGACAGATACAATGGCTCGGGCTGGAGCGAAAGCGATTATGAGCCTGAGCTTACAACAAAGATAACATCCGCTGAGTTCTTCCCCATGCGTGTGCTCAAGGAATACAGCAGATTCCGTGATCTTGATACAAAATACATCGTTGTCAGGAACACTGAATCAGCATCAAAGCCCAGATATTTCCCATCATTTGCCGCGGGACTCCTTGAATCAGACGGCATCAGAAGAAAGTACTGGGGATACTTCCCCGGGGGTGACTGGCAGACAGAGGTCATAAACAGCGCTCCATATGAGAACCTTACCGATGAGATGCATGAGGATGAGCTTCTGCTGCGCCAGCACGCATATAAGGATTGTCTGTATGTGCCGCCCTCATTTGACTGTGCAGATGAGTTTTTCAGCGAATACAGCGGCAGATGCCTTACAGATGAGCTGATGTACATCAGGCAGAAGCTTTCAGCCGATTGTGAGTACACTCTTGAATCGGGAAGAAGGCCTGTGGGTAAGGATTTTGCGAAGTGGTTCCTGAACGAAAATAAAAAGGGTTCATGCACACACTTTGCCACCGCCGCAGTGCTGCTCTGCCGTTCGAGGGGAATACCTGCAAGGTATTGTGAGGGCTTTATCATAGATACGGCTGATGCAGGTGCAGACAGCACCATTGAGGGCGACTATATCACCATGAGTGTTCCGGATAACCGCGCTCACGCCTGGGCGGAGATATATATTGACGGCTTCGGATGGATGGTATTTGAATCCACTCCGGGCTATGGAAATATCATGCGTTCGTTTGATGATGATATGAGCTATGACAGTGATTCATCCGAAATAACTGCTGTTGAGACCGCTGCGCCTGTGTTTGATGAAGAGATCGAATCATCCACTGCTGCAGAAACAACGGTTTCCGAAGAAGAGACTGCCATGACCACCCTTACTGTTTCGGAAAGCGCGGTTTCAGATGGAAGCACAGAGCAGTCCGGCAGGGAAAGAGAGGTCACACAGACAGGCCGCACATCCGCTGACAGCAACAGCCGTGACCGTTCGGAGGACGAGAGCGAGACCAAAGAAAATGGCGGTAATATGACGCTCCCGCAGGATACGCAGAACACAGACGGCGGTAATGAAGACAATACACAGCCTGTTTCCGAAACTCAGACAGCGGCATCTTCCGAGAATACCGACGGGAATGTGATAAATAAGGCGGTATTGAATGCAATATTCAGGATCATTGTGTTCATATGTGTGATCGCGCTGTGCGGATTTATCATCATCAAAGTTAGGATCATCATTATAAGAAATCACTGTCGGCTTATCAAAGAGGACCCTTCAGCTGCTGTAAGGACGATATATCGCAGATTTTCCGTATTTGCCCGCAGGAACGGAGTGGATATCTCAGTTCCGGACGACCGCACTTATACGAAATTTGACGGTATCGCCGACACATCGGCAGTCAGGATGATAATTGCCGCAGCACTTGAATCCCGTTTCGGAACGGGTATCACACCGGAAAAGGCACAGAAGGCTATAGATTCCTATAACAGTATTATGGCTGTGTACTGCCGCAGCAAGGGTGCAGTGCCTTTCATTACCCGCGTTGTCAGATGGATCAGCCTTGATTACAGGTACAAATGACCGCAGATGTGACATCATTTAATGTATGAGATATCTTGTGACATTTGCATATTTTGACTATATGTTTTTTAGATATTTTGGTACTAATAAAACAAATATTAAATTTTGTTCAAATCATTGTTCATAAAAGAATGTTATAATTAGTAAAATACTTTGGAGGTGTATATTATGGCAGATGAAAAGAAGGGCTTCCTTGCCGAATTCAAGGAGTTTGCCCTGCGAGGCAATGTTATGGACATGGCTATCGGTACCATGATAGGCGGCGCGTTTGCTACCATAGTTACGGCGCTGACGGAAAATGTTATCAATCCTATCCTCGGAATGTTCGGTACAACGGAGATCGGTCTTGTCATACCCTTGCCCAATGATCAGAATATCAACATAGGTGCGCTCATCACTGCTATAGTTAATTTCCTTATCATGGCTCTTGTGCTTTTCTGCATCCTCAAGGCTACCAACAAGCTGCTTGATGCAGGCAAGAAGCTCAAGAAGAAGGAAGAAGAGGAAGCTGCTGCGGCTGCCCCTGCTCCGGAGCCTACCAAAGAAGAAGTTCTCCTTACAGAGATCCGTGATCTCCTGGCTAAGAAGTAATATTATGAATTTAAAGAGGATAGATGTTTCTATCCTCTGATTATTAAGAAAACACCTGCAGATACGGAAAGCGGTATCAACACAGCTTTCCCGAATATACAAAAACGACAATAACGGATCATAACAAGGAGAGAATCTATGCTGAATACTGATATGTCATACAAGTTCGGTAAGGAAGGTCTTACATTCGATGATGTTCTTC
>CAMHMM010000186.1 GCA_946186215.1 uncultured Ruminococcus sp.
ACGCCGTATAGTTCATCAGCATATAACGGTGCTCCCCGTTCTCCCCTACATTGTCAGGGAGACCGCTAACGGATGAAATTTCACGATGATACCTGCGGCGGGGTTCTCAGCTATGACATATACAGTCATTCCCGCTCTCTGTGCGCATCTGTAAAACCGCTACTTTGTCCGGTCTCTGCGTTTACGAGAATAATTCTATCATAATCCGCGTGGTTTGTCAAGACAAAATAGAAAAATAATAGTGAACAAACCTGAAATAGCGGAAAAACAGCAAAAAGCGGCCGCGCATAAGGCGCAGCCGCAGTTTTGTTTACATACCGGTAAGACCGGATCTTGCGATACCCTCTGTGAAGTACTTCTGAAGGAAAATGTACATAACAAGTATCGGTGTGATGGCGAGTAAGCATCCTGCTTCCATCCATACGATCAGCTCGCGTGCATTTACCTTGACATTACCGTTGTTGAAGATAACTCTTGTCAGCGATGCGTTGAGATTTTTGAGCTGCAGCGCGATAGTAGAGTTATTGGTAAAGAAGGATGTACTTACATAGTAATCGTTCCAGTACCATACTACCGAAAGCAGGAATACCGTAAGGAAGGTGGAGCCTGCATTGGGTACCATGACACTTACGAAGGTCTTGAAGGGTGAGCATCCGTCGAGGTATGCAGCATCTTCAAGCTCCTCGGGAAGTCCCATGAAGGACTGCCTGAACAGGAATATGAACAGACCTGCTCTGATTCCGTTTGCGGTGAACGCGGGCATATACATGGTCAGCGCGTTGTCGATAAGGTTGATGTACTCGCCTGTGATCATGTGATATATTCCCAGAGGATTGAAGTATCTGAAGAACATATACTGGGGGATAAGTATGATCTGTGCGGGCATGAGGATCATCATGATGACAACTACGAAGAATGCCGACTTGCCCTTGAACTTGAATCGACCGAAGCCGTAGCCCGTGATAGCGCAGGTTATTACCTGTACCAGCGAGCAGCCGATGTTGATAAACAGCGTGTTGCCCAGCGTATGCCAGAAGTCCATAGTCTTTATGACATCCTTGATGTTGGACAGCGTAAAGGACTTGGAGAGCCAGATGATCGTGGGATCGTTCATCTCCGAACGCGGTCTGAATGCGGCTGTTATCATATAAAGCAGAGGATAGATGATAACGAAGCAAAGACCGAACACAAGGAGCGCACGGCACACAGGCCATACCGAATCAATGAACTGCTTTCTTTTCAGGTATTTCTGCTCAGCGGGGGTAAGGGTGGAAAGACGCTTCTTGAAGCGCTCGCGCTCCTCCTTGCGGCTTCTCTTTACCTCCTTCGGGGGCTTCTCTTTTTTGAGCTTGCTAAGGAAGCCGGAAACCGGATTCTGATTGTTCTGTACTACTGTATCAGCCATATTTCCGCCTCCTTATCAGTTATCGTAGTAGATTACCTTGTTCATTATCGCAAATATTATTCCGACAACCACAAGGACTATCGCAAAGTAGCTCCATGCCATAGCGGCGGACAAGCCGTATTTCCAGTCGTCCTGGATCTGAAGCACCTGCTCCATGACCTTATTTGTGGGATCTGTGAATGTGTCGATGATCGTATAAACGAGATTAACAAGGATCATAGGTGAAACATATGCGAGAGTGATCTTCCAGAAGAACTCCCATGAGGTAGCGCCCTCGATGGCTGCTGCTTCCTTGGCGGATGTGGGTATGCCCTGTAGTGCCGAAAGGAATATGATGATCTGGATACCGCATTTCCACACAAGGTTCAGGATATCCGAGGTCATGGTTGACAACAGCTCGGTGAGTTTGTCATTGAAGCCGTATATCCCGACGAACTCCAGCAGCTCGTCTACCATGTCCGCAGAGAACATGGAGGAGAACTGGTCTGCATCCGCCGTACCCGAGGTGGAAAGGTCACCTGTGATGATCGCATAAACAGGACCTGTTGCGATAATAACGGGCAGGAAGAATACCGCTCTTGCAAATGTGCGTCCTCTGAACTTCTGATTGATGATGATGGCAACAAACAGCGAGAATATGATGATGATGGGTGTCTGCCATGCTGTCTGGCCGAGAACGGATGTAAGGTTCTTTCTGAAATCAGGATCGGTAAGAAATGCGCGCTTGTAGTTTGCGATACCTACCCAGTTCTCGATAAGATTTCCTATATCCGGCGTAACATCCTCAAATGAATATTTAAAGGACTTTACAACGGGGATGATAAAGAATATCAGCGCACCGATGAACCACAGGGCAATAAAGCCGTAGCCGTAAAGCCCCTTTCTTTTTTCATAGGAAAGATTCAGTCTTGGCATATTCAGTTGACCTCCTCTTTCAGATAATCAGCGACCTTGTAGGTCTTTCCGTCAGCGGTAACAGTGCCCTCACTGTAGTTTACGACCGTCGTGTAGCCGTTGGTATAAACCGTGGTGACCTCATTGCCGTCCTCGGAAACGCTGTATTCGTCGATGTATACATCGGCTGCGGGAGCAAGCACCTCGGAAGAGAGCCTTGCAAGCCCCTTGGCCTCACTCATCCAGTTTGCATAGTATGCGTAGAAATATTTGTCAAGCTTGGTGTCCTTGAGCTCATCTGCCTCGATACCGACAAAGTCGAAGCTGAGATTGGAACCGCTGGAGATGGAATCGAGCACTATCCTCGTGGTGTCCGCCTCGGAATTCACCGCAACGGATGCATAGGGCGTAACGCCGTGCATTACCATCTGATAGAAGGGTATGTCGTAGTCAAATACATCATACTTACTGGAATCCACCGGAACATTTGTGATGTAATCCGCATAGGGTATTACATAGGCTGCTGCATTTGATGCAAGAACGGAGCCGTTGGACTTTGCCTGTGAGTAAATATCCATCACGATGCCCTTTGCTATCTCACGGGATGTAGCTGCTCTGCCGTAGTCGCCGTATATGGTGTTTGCCAGCGAGCCGAAAGCGTAATTTGTGTTGCCCTTCTTTGCATAGCTCTTGACCAGCTTGCCGAATGCCTTATTGTAGGATGCGGGGCTGAAAAGAGAGAGCGGCTTGTAGTATTTGTTCTCGATGCCGTGAGCCAGATCGTAAACAGGTATCCTTGAATATGCATTTGATACCCTGATGGCGGTGTTGGTCATCGTCCAGTAGCCGTTGCCGGTCTTGTACTGCTGATTGTCCACAGACGGGAAGAGTGCGATACCGTTGGAATCCGCATAGCTTTTGAGCTTCTTCCACTTTCCGTTTCCGCCAAGCTTTGAAGACGGGCTGAAGGAATCGGTTATCTGTTCGCCCATATCCGCATTGGCGTACTTGTTGTAAGTAACGACCATGTCGCCCACATCATTTCTCTTGAGCACCTCAAGAATGTACTTTGCGGTGTCGAATGTGGTGACAGGCTGCTTTACGGTAACGGGTATACCCAGAATGGACTTCTTTTCGAGTGTGCCGCCGTAAAGATCCATGAAAAGAGGCGATGTCTGGGGTATCTGCGAATCCACAACGCCCTTGTCCTCGATAAGGTACTGTCTGTATCTCTCGGCGATATCGGTGTAGTCTATCTTGGAATCATCGCCTGAAACGGGATAATACCTTACCTCGATCTCGGGAACGAGTATTCCTCTCTTCTCAAATACCTTAAGAGGGTTGGATTCACCGCCCATAAGGTATTCATCTGATGTGCGAAGCTCGAAATCAAAGTATGTGGAGTTGTAATCCGTCTTGTTCTGATTGGATACATAGCTGTTGATGGTCGCGCAGGTGTCGCCCTTGTCGGCAACGACCATAAGACCTGCATTATCCTTTACTATGCCGTACATAGGAAGGGAAACATTCTTTGAGGTATAGGTCTTGAGCTGCTTTACAGCTGTGATATCTCTTCCGTAGACCTTTCCTGTGTATGTTCTCAGGTCGGTCTTTCCGTTGTTGAAGTTGATGACAGCGCCGCTGCCGTCGGGAACTACGAAATAGCCCTCATCTTTAAGGCCTGCCGCACCGAAAGTGGTGAAGAATGCCAGATCACTTACGAGCTGACCGTCTATTGTGGAGGGATGCTCCTCTTCGATAGCGGAGGTATCCACATAGAGCTTCATGTAGTCATCCGTGAGCGTTACCTGAACGGGGATGGTGATACCCGGAGTTTTGTAGGTATAGACTATCTCCACGCCGTCGGTGATCTTCTTCATCTTGAACTTGCCCTTGGCCTTGGAGGTCTGGATGGTTGTTGCTCTGTTGTAGGGCTCGGCATAGGTGAGTGTCATACCAGAAGCAAGCTCATCCTTCTGACTCTTCTTTGCGTTTGAGGTCTCAAGGTCAACGGGATTGGAGAACCACTTTTTGCCCGACTTTGTATCCTCGAGGCAGAGTGTTCCCTCTTTCTTGTTGAAGTACAGGTTGAGATTTCCCTTGGAAGCAGCCTTTTCCATAGCAGCAAAGGCTTCATCCTCGGTCCTCGGTACTGCATTCTCGTCCTTTTTCTTCTTTTTCTTGGACTTCTTCTTTGAGCTGCCGCTGTCAGAATCCTCTTCCTCGGACTTATCTTCGGATCCCTCATCAGAATCCTCATCGGACTTATCCTCAGATTCCTCTGCAACAGTTTCCTGTGCAGCCTCCTCGGTATCCTCTGTATCGGAGTAAACGCTTGCGGATGCAGGTGCTAAGAG
>CAMHMM010000187.1 GCA_946186215.1 uncultured Ruminococcus sp.
TATGTGACTGGAGTTCAGACGTGTGCTCTTCCGATCTGGAGCTTATCCGTGAGGGGCACAGCGCACATGAGCTGGCCATCCCCGTGTTCAGCGTGGACGGCCTCGGCGATTACAGCAGGGAACAGGGCTATGCAAAGGGCAATGTATCCCTTATGTGGGAGACAGTCACCTATGACTATGAAAGAGGCAGGATCTTCGAGGTGGATGCTCTTGACAATATCGAAACGCAGGAGATCGCCTTCGGCAGGCTGGCAGGGGAGTTCATGAGAGCCTGTGCCATCCCCGAAACGGATGCTTACAGATTTGCTGAGCTCTGTGCAGGCGGTACGGGCAGAACGGAGAGCATAACCACATCAGAGGCGGCCATCGCAGCGGTCAGAGCAGGCGTAAAGGCTCTTGATGATGCCGATGTTCCCTATGAGGGGCGAGTGCTGTTCCTTTCGCACAATATCAGAGGCCTGATAGACGATCTCGACCTTACAAAGTCAGCAGCGGTTATGAACAGGTTTGAGAATGTGGTAACGGTGCCGCAGAGCCGCTTTATGACAGAGATAACGCTTCTTGACGGCAGAAGCCCCGGTGAGACCTCGGGCGGCTTTGTTCGCGGTGAGGACGGTACGGATATAAACTTCATGATCGTCCATAAACCCTCGGTGCTCGTGTATACCAAGTATGCGGTGTCAAAGGTAATCACACCCGAGGCCAATCCCGATGCAGATGCGTGGAGATATGCATACAGAGCCTGCGGCTTCAGTACGGTGCTCTCGGGCAGAAGTGCGGGCGTGTATACGAGCCATAAGTAATAAGAAAAGATCCGGATAAATAAACGATGTCTCTTCCCGCACCTGACGGGGAGAGACACACAGGAGGCTGATATGATAGTTCTTGATTATGAATATTACAGGGATGAATACGGCGGCATGAGAGGAGAGGAGATCGAGCCCTATCTGAAAAGCTCGATGACGCTCATCTGCGGATGTGTAAGCGGGTATGACGAGGAAACGATGAAATACGCGGCGTGTATACAGGCAGATCACGAAATGGATGAACGATATTCCTCGGTGAAGCTGGGGGATTTTTCGGCAGATATGAAGCAGGGGAATGAGGGGCTCATATGTGCGGCCGCCAGAATGTACCTTGACGGTTCGGGGCTTATGTACAGGGGCATAGGATAGGAGGTGCGCTGTGGGACCGATACCGAAGGAGCTTCTTAAACATACCTGTGTGCTGGAAAAATATATGCACAGTATAGACGGGATCACTCTTTGCAGCAGGCAGACGCTTGAAAATGTGCGGCTGTCACTGAGGGTGAAAAAGCACCATGGCAGCACAGACAGCACCGAAGGCGGCGGAGTGCTGTATTATGACTGCACAAACAGCCTGCCGCATGATACAGAGATCATTTCCGACAGGTATGAGAGCAGGATATTGTTTGAGGGGCATAGCTTTGCCGTGTGCGGTGCGCGGTATGTGTATGATGATGAAAAGCTTCACCATATCGAGGTGCAGCTGGGCGGTGGGTGATATGGATATTATCAGGATAATATGCATCTGGCTGGGTGCAGATATTTTCGGGACGGTCACGATACGCCCGAAAAGCGGCGATGTGCTGAGCTTTGCCGACGGCAGCGGGCTGTGCAGGATACGCGGTACGATATTCTGTGAAGGAGAGTACAGGGATATCATGGCAGTCAAGGCTGCGGCACAGGGCACACTGCCCGCCGGCGTACTGCGGTTTAATATCACATCCCCCGTGTATGCCGCAGAGCGAAGAAACAGCGGCGGTGCGGTGTTCGGTATGGATTTTGAAGCGGTTTACAGGGGAGGGACGCTGTGAGGCTTTATATAAAAAACGGCAGCGATTACGAGGAGCTGCAGGCAGGGCTTATCAGCATCAGGGCATCTCTTTCAGGAAGAAGCAGTACAGAACCCTTTGTTGACGGCGACAAAACTCGGGTGCTGAGCAGCGGCACGGTAATAAAGCTGCGGCTGATGCTCACGGATGATACTGTTGCAGGACGGCTCATCACCATCGCGGAAAGGGGAGGCAGAGCGGATGTGAGGCTTTCCGCAGGGGCGATAGTCCGCGAATTCTGCGGGGCGGTGATGATAACCGAGATGTACTCCTCGGATTTTTACGGCACCGAGGTGATCATAGAGATACGGCAGTAGGGCATGAAAAAAATAAACAGGTTAAAAGTGTATCATTGGCAATAACGGAGGTGTGTATGTATCTGTCTGTAAATTCGACCGATCTCAGCGGATTTATCACGCAGGAGAGCTTTTCGTGCATAACGGAGCCTGTGTATGATGCTTCCGCGGAGTATATAAACGCAAACGGTGAGCGTGTGCGGACATGGTGCGGCAGCCGCACTGTGGTAAAGACACGGCTTTCTGGGGTAACGGAAGCAGCGGTGCGTGCGCTGCGAGCCTGCGCCGCTCTGGAAAGTGTGAGCGTGGTAATGTTCGCACCCGACCGCGAAAGCCTTTCGATGGGTATAGAAAGACTTGAAATAAAGCTTGCGGGAGTAGACGGGGATGATGAAAAGGTCTATTCCGCCGAGCTTGAGATGTGCAGTCCTGACTGCGGCTGTCTTTAGCGGGGATGTGTCATTGTATGCGGGGGGAGTGCGGCTCGATCCCGCAAAGCTCTCTGATATTCGTATATCGTATGCATCCGACAGCGGCACGCTCTTTTCGGGTTTCACAGAGGGGGAGATGAGCTTTTCCTATTATGGGGAGCTCTCGCCGCCGCCCGATGCGGAAATATCTCTTACAGTGAGCAGGGGTGCGGCGTACATCAGTGTGACGGGCTTTCGGATAAGCAGTATCAGGCGCAGCGGCAGAAGGGTGAGCATAAAGGCGCGTGACAGGATGAGGATGCTGGAAAAGCCGCTCGATACATCCGGATATGAGGAAGATCAGCGTATACCCTCGGCACAGGCAGTGGAGGCGGCTGCACGAGCCTGCGGCTTCAGCGGCACGGCGAATGTCCCGTCGGTGTCGCTGTGTTTATCCGACCTGCGGGGCAGGACGGCGCGGCAACTGCTTCGTGATCTGAGCGCGGCATTTTGCGGTGTGTGGGTGTGTACTTCGGGAAATGTGCTGGCTTTTATGCCCTTTGGAACTATTTCCTCATCGGTGAGCTGCCCTGCGGATATCCCGTTTTACATCCACAGCACAAAGGGGCCGATAACACGGCTGGAGGTTGAGAATACCGAAACCCATGCACAGTATATCCACGGTACGGGAGACTATACCTCGTCGGTGCGGATGCGTGGCAGGATGATCACCCGTGATCTTTCCGCCTCGGTGATGTCGCGTATCGCACAAAAATATATCAGGGCATTTTCAGCGTATTCCGTTCCGCTTACCGCGATGCCCTTCGGTGTGTCCGGCATTATCCGCGGCAATACGGAGTATGCGGCGCTCAGGTACACAGTGCATATCGGCAGCAGGATATATGCGGATATGGAATACCCCGATATCTGCGAAAATGAGTTTGATCATATCACAAAGGAGGAGTATGCTCTCAGGGAGCGGATGGATCAGGGTACGGCATACGGTGCGGCGGTGGTCACCGAAAAGGGGCTCGGGATCCTTTCGTCTACGCAGACGGAGGATATAAGAGACAGGGATGTGTATTTCTTTGAGGCGGCAAAGGGTGCGGTCGCCCGTTTCGGCGGCGCTGTGATGGACGGGCGTATGCCCGCTTCGATAACCGATCTGGGGGATAATACCAAAAGGATCGCCTATGACGGTGTGTCCTATATCCTGAGCTACAGCAGGGACGGTTCGCAGATCACCGATATCAGCTTTGAAGAGGAAAGCGAGGGCGATGCATGAGCTTTATCGCAGGGTACCTGCTTGGAATGTCGGAGGTGCATGAGCCGGGGAGCATCCGGATAACCGAAAACGGAACATATGAAACGCAGAGCTGCTGGAACAGTGTGACCGCCGCAGTTCCCGACCGTTACGACGAGGGCTACGCTGCAGGGCGGGCATCCGTTGCACTGGATGGGATAAGCATCACAGCAAACGGCACATATCTGCCGTCATCATATGCGCTCGACGGCTTCGACAGCGTTTCGGTGAGCGTTCCCGACCGATACGATGAGGGTTATGCCGCAGGAAGGGCTTCAGTGGATATAGGTGCAAAGAGCATTGCATCAAACGGTACATATCACGCCGCGGGTGACGGCCTTGACGGTTATGATCCCGTGACAGTGAATGTTTCCGACCGCTATGATGAGGGCTATGCGGACGGATACGAGGACGGGCAGGCGGAATGCTGCGGGGGATATACATTCCCGCAGGGAACAGATTATGACGATATCGCCGCGCTTTGTGCAGAGGACAATATCACCGATGAAACGCTGGGACTTACGATAATACAGGTTCGCGAGGAAAGCGGCAGGGATAAGATAATGCGCTTCTATGCGGTGGATGCGAACGGCACGGAATATGCCATATTCAGGGAGGTGTCCGCATCAAAGGTGTTTTTGTCTTCCGAGATCCGGGTGACAGACAGCACTGACGGGACAGTTGAGCTTTCCTACAAATGGACATGGGCGCACGATCCAGCACAGATTTACACCTCATCACGGACACTTACCCGTGCTTTTCTTATCGGCTACGGTAGCAGCGG
>CAMHMM010000188.1 GCA_946186215.1 uncultured Ruminococcus sp.
CGTTCAGATCATCGTCAAGATAGGGATCACGCTCATCTTCGGGAGTATCAAGTATTCTGAACAGCTCTTTCAGCTTGCTCCGCACCTCATTAGCAGAAACCTTGGTAAACTTAGACAGATAATCATGAAACTGCAAGTGCTTGGGGAAAATATCCGAATCCTCAGCATACAGACAGAACACCAGCCGCACGCATAAAATGGTGAGCGACCGTTTAGCATTTTCACTGTCGGGGTCTTTATACTGCTTTTTCAATGCATCCTTCAACGCTCCTACCAACTCGCCAGCCTGTTTTGAGATAGGATCCTCGCCGCCGTCATCGGGCGTTTTATCTTCGCTGATCATGAAATCAAGTGCATGGAGCCTGTCAGGCAGTTCAGAAAGGGATATCTCGGTATAGTTGCGGTGAGGATTGACCTTGTTCAGATCATGGATACGGAATGTTTCAAAATTGCTGACGATGATATATTTCACCTTATCATCTGCAAGCAGCTTAAGATTATATTCCCTTGCCTGTTCAAACGGCGTGAGCATCTCTCCGTGCCGCATTCCCTGCTTGTCAAGGCTGATGCCAAGTGACTTTTGCTCCACCATCACACGGGTAGAACGGATATATACATCTATATATGTGGTGCCGTCGTATACGACAGGCTTTTCAAATTCCACGGTGTCGCTGTTCACGGACATTCCGTAGACATCCTGTAATAATTCCTTCCAGAAAAGCTGCGTGTGCTGTTTTTCATCGCCCTTGCCCGTCCATCTTTTGACAAAAGCCTTGGCTGCCGCCTTCTGTTCACGATCGGTCATGATATGTTCCCTCCCCGTTGTGTTCATATACTATTATATCACAGCAGAGAGGGGATTGCAAGTGGCTTGCCGATCTGAGGCAGATATAAAAGTTCCGAGCCGCAATTGAACAACTCCGCACAAAAGAGAGTACGGGAGGGTGCAAGCTCTGCCCGTCTAAGTTAAAATAATATCATGAATGAAAGCTCCGAGCCCCAAATGAGCGTTACCCACAAATAAGCGCACGGGTAACAGCGGGCTTTGCCCGCCAATTGACAAATGCACGGAGAAATGGTATTATTGTACATGAACTGCTGAACTGTAAACGGATATGGGCAGGCGGCAGCATAAACGACGACCGGAGATGTTCATGATGGATACAGCAGTGCTGACGGACAGGCTTGAAAAAACTCACGACCTTTCTGATGATGAGCTTTCGGCACTGCTGCAATGCGATGATGCAGAGTACCTTTATGAAAGAGCCCGGGCAGTGTGCGACCGTGTTTACGGGAATAATGTGTATCTGCGGGGGCTTGTCGAGATATCGAGCTTCTGCAAAAACAACTGTCATTACTGCGGCATCCGCCGTGATAATCATAATGCTGACCGCTACCGCCTTGATGCGGATACGATACTCCGCTGCTGCGAAACGGGCTATGCGCTGGGGATCCGCACATTCGTGCTGCAGGGCGGAGAGGATCCCTGGTTCACCGATGAACGCCTGTGTGCGATAATATCGGCGATAAAGGAGCGGTTTCCCGATTGCGCGGTGACACTTTCCATAGGCGAAAGAGAGCGGGAGAGCTATATGCGCCTCCACGAGGCAGGGACAGACCGCTATCTTCTGCGGCACGAAACTGCGGACAAGGCGCATTATGAGCTGCTGCATCCGAAAGAGATGTCATATGATCACCGTATGCAGTGCCTGACCGACCTGCGGGACACGGGGTTCCAGGTGGGCTGCGGCATGATGGTCGGCTCGCCCTATCAGAAGCTCTCACACCTTATCTGCGATCTGCGGTTCATACAACGGTTCAGGCCTGAAATGGCGGGCATAGGCCCGTTCATCCCGCACCATGACACGATATTTGCCGATCATGCGGCGGGCTCGGCGGAGCTGACACTGCGGCTTATCGCTGTGATCAGGCTCATGCTGCCGGAGACACTGATACCCGCCACAACCGCACTGGGCACAGTGGAGACAAACGGACGGGAACGGGGACTGCTGGCAGGCGCAAATGTGATCATGCCCAACATATCGCCTGCGGATGTGCGCGGCAAGTACCTGCTCTACGACAACAAGATATGTGTATCGGAGAAAACAGCCGAATGCATCCGATGCATACACAGGCGCGTAGAATCTGTAGGCATGAAGGTCGTGACGGACAGGGGAGATCCGGCAAAAGCTCAGGATTTAGAATGAGCAGCTCCGCGCAAAAGAAAGAACGGATAACAGTGGTTTTTGCCCGCCTTGCCTACCCTGAAAGTGTAGGAGTTAAACTAAAGCTCCGAGCCGCAAATGTGCGTTTCTGTTTAAATAAACATACGGGTAGCTGTCGGCCTTGCCGACCGGGTAACAGCGGGCTTTGCCTGCAATTAAAAGTGAAAGGATGATCAATTTGATTCTGGATGATGATGACAACAAGGTATTGGGCGTTATAGGTGCGCTTTTAGGCTCCGCCTTAGGCATAGGCATATGGTGCCTTATCGGGCTTTTTGGAAGAGTGGCCGTTATCGGCGGCTTTGCGCTGTGTCTGGGCGCTCTGGGAGGCTACTTCCTGCTGGGTAAGGGCATGAGCCGTACAGGACTGATCTTCACGGCGGTGATCATAATCCTTTCCGTTTATCTTGCAGTGCGCCTCGATTATGCGATATCTGTTTACCGTGCGCTGGACAAGAGCGTTTCGCTGGGCTCCTGCTTCGTCTCGGTAATGAAGCTGTTGGAAGCGATCGGCGAAAAGGGTTCGTTTTTCAAGGATCTCGGTATCGGCTATCTGGTCACCCTCGGCGGCGGTGCAGTGCTGCTGTACAAGCTCGGTGTATTTGAAGCAGACTGAGTCTGCACCCTCCCGGTCGGCAAGGCCGACAGCTGCCCGTATGTTTATTTGAACAAAACGCCCATTCGGGGCTCGGAACTTTAGTCACCCCCTCCACCACCGCCCGACGGCGGCGGTGCCCCTCCCCTTTCAGGGTAGGCAAGGCAGGTTGAACCTGCACCCACCCGGTCGGCAAGACCAACAGCTGCCCGTATGTTTATTTGAACAGAAACGCACATTTGCAGCTCGGAGTTTTTGTGTCTGCTATTATTTACATCTACTGTTTTCTATGTGCCGTTTCCGCATATTTATTCAGCATTTCCGTAAAATATTATCCTTGACTTTTCCTACGCAATATGCTATTATTATAGCTATACTCTGCATTGGCATCAGTGCCGTGTCATCAACTTTACAAAGGGCGTGTTTGTATTGGGCGAAAGGCTTAGACTTTTCGGGTTCAACAATCTCACAAAAACTCTGAGCTTCAATATCTACGATATCTGCTATGCCAAAAGCGTAAGGGAGCAGAAGGATTATCTGAAATATATAGATGAACAGTATAATTCGGAAAGACTTACAAATATACTCTGTGAAGTGACCGACATGATCGGTGCCCATGTCCTGAACATATCCAAGCAGGACTATGAGCCTCAGGGCGCATCGGTGACGCTGCTGGTCTCCGAGGAGCACAAGATACCCGAGGGCTTCCCCGCAGGGCAGGAGATCGCAGGGCATCTTGACAAGAGCCACCTGACGGTACACACTTATCCCGAATTTCATCCCGACAATGCGATCACCACATTCAGAGTGGATATAGATGTATCCACCTGCGGCGAGATCACCCCTCTGAAATGTCTTGATTATCTGATAGGCAGCTTTGATTCGGATATAATCACCATCGACTACCGCGTAAGAGGCTTTACGAGGGACGAGGGCGGCAAAAAGCTGTTCATCGACCACGATATCACATCCATACAGAATTACATTGACAAGGATACTCTCCTGCGCTACGATGCGATAGATATAAATGTATATCAGGCAAATATCTTCCATACCAAGATGAAGATCAAGGATATCGTTCTGCAGAACTATCTTTTCAACACCGACACATATGAGCTTTCCCCGAAGATACGCCTTGAAATAAAGGATCTTATCGAAAAGGAAATGATCGAGATATTCAGCGGAGAGAACATTTTCTCCAGATAGGAACAGATATGGTTTGGTCGCAGATACGGCACAGGCTTGAAAATGATTTTCTTGCCCCCTCACTGCGGGGGCATATCAGATATTTTGTCTGCTGCTACAGCAAATGCCCCGATCAGGAAGGCAGAGCGGCGATACTGCTCGACGGCAGAGAGGTCATAGAGGGCAGCTACTGGGAGCAATGGAGCAAGGCACATCTTCTCCCGAAGGACGACAAGCTTGAAAAAAGACTACACACGGAATTTCCGTATATGGATGACACCGCCGTCAAATACGGCCAGTTCGACCAGCGGCAGCTTTATATAGCCTACCGTGAATTTTCAGAACAGAGCATTGAGAAAAGTCTTGCAAGCGACAATATGCTGGTGAGGATCATGGCGCTGCTCGACCGAAGGACCGGCAAGCGCACTCTGGAACGGCTGGGCAAAAGCATAGCAGACGAGCCGGAGATGTTCCGCCTTTTCTATGATATCCGCTGCAAAGCAGAAAAAATGGCACCGCAGAGCTGATCTGCGGTGCTCAGCCTGTCGAAAAAGTCAGCCGAAAGGCTGGCTTTTTCGATTCAGATGTGATATAATAGTATTGGGTGATGAAGAATGCTGCAAAAGAACAAA
>CAMHMM010000189.1 GCA_946186215.1 uncultured Ruminococcus sp.
TATCGTTGACACTTATTCAGGAAAAAGACATCCGTGTATTATCGGGGAGTGATCATAATGAGGAAAGCATCGTCAATACTTGCAGCCGCTTTGTGTGTACTTATTTCTTCACCTGCTGTCAGTGCGGCAGATATATATTTTTCGGATACATCCATTGATCTCTGTGTGGGGGATTCGTGGGATGTATCGCTCATTGCCAAGGGCAAAAGCATAAAATACACCGTTTCCAACGGGAAAGTGTTTATGTATGACGGGCAGACAGTAACAGCTACAGGCACAGGAACTGCTTATCTTTATGCGGACTGCGGCGGGAAAAGATATACCTGCAAGATCACTGTGGATGACGGCGATGTTTATGATCCCGATGACGAGGAACTTATAGATGATTTCGATGAGGATGAAGAATTCGAGGATCTCGATGAGATAGACGATATCGCCGAAGAGCCTGATAATGATGCTGCAGAGGATCTGAGTGATACCGGTAAGAGCGGTGATGCAGATAAGAGCGTTACCGTAAAATCAGGCAAGTCAATGACTATTCCCGTAAGCTGCGGCGGCCGTGAGGTATATGTTGTATTCAGCAATGGTTCCCTTGGCTCTGTCACCTGCAGCAATGTGACAGACGGAGCGTTTGAAGTGTATCTTTCCACAAAGGGCTCCGGCGTGGGCTACCTTAAGGTTAAGGATGCGAAAACCGACAAGGATCTCTATGTTGTCAAGGTTACCGTTAAGGGCAGCGATGGCAGTACAGGCAAGACAAAGACTGAGACCCGCAGTGAAGATATTTACGACAGCTATGCCGATCAGGTAATTGAGCTTGTTAATGAGCAGCGTGCTGCAAGAGGGCTGAAGCCTCTCGAAAAGAGCGATTCGCTGATGAAGTCGGCGCAGGTCAGGTCAAAGGAGATCAGCTCGAAGTTTTCTCACAAGCGTCCTGACGGTTCAAGCTTCAATACTGCAGTAAGCGGCAAGCATTATCACATGGGCGAAAATATCGCGCGAAACCAGACTACTCCCGAGGGAGTTATGAAAGCATGGATGCGGTCTGAGGGGCATAAGGCCAATATACTTGATGGCAGCTTCAGAAAGATCGGCGTTGCATATAATGAAAAGTCGCACACCTGGGTGCAGATCTTTACAGACTGAACATATCCGGAGGAAGACCTCTCGTCAGGGTATCTCCCGGCAGTGTGATTGAAAAGGAGTTTATTATGGAAAAAAAGCTTCTGATCGTTGATGATGAAAAAAATATAAGAAATGTTATCAACGAATATGCCCGTTTTGAGGGTTACGAGACAGACGAGGCAGAGGACGGGATGCAGGCGGTGGAAAAGTGCCGCAGCAATAACTACGATCTTATCATCATGGATATCATGATGCCCAGACTTGACGGTTTTTCGGCTGTAAAGGAGATACGCAAGACAAAGCAGATACCCGTTATTATGCTGTCTGCAAGGGGAGAGGAATACGACAAGCTCTTCGGTTTTGAGATCGGCGTTGATGATTATGTTACAAAGCCTTTTTCTCCTAAGGAGCTGCTTGCCCGTATGCGTGCGGTAATGAAGCGTTCCTCCGCTCCTGAAAACACTCTCGTGACCTATGAGGGACTTGTTATAGATGTTCCCGGCCGTTCGGTCACGGTTGACGGTGTTCCCGCATCCCTTACTCCCAAGGAGTATGATCTGTTGTTTTATATGGTAGCAAACAAGGGCGTTGCACTTTCAAGGGAAAAGCTTCTTTCCGAGGTATGGGGCTTTGATTTCTACGGCGATGACCGCACTGTGGATACGCACATCAAAATGCTCAGAAATTCGCTGGGTGAGTACAGAAAGTTCATTATCACAGTAAGAGGAATGGGCTACAAGTTCGATGCAAGGGGATAAAAAGGACTGCGGAAAAAAGGAGCCGAAGAAACGGATCAGGTTAAGCGAGAGCCTGCGCAGCGTCCGCTTTACGGTATGGATATATTTTGCCATATTTATCGTGAGCATACTTATCCTGATGTGGATCACATTCATAGCCACATTTGAGACCAATTTCCGCATGAGAAAGAACAGCGATATCGAAAAGGTATCAAATGCCATCGTTTCGGCTCTTGAATCGGGTTCGCTAACAAAAAGGACGATATCGACGCTCGGCCATGATTATGATATGTGCATAGTCCTTCAGGACAGATACGGGCTCAATCTTTATTCCTACGATATAATGTCGGACAACTGCCTGATACACGGCGGCTCTGAGCAGGAGCTCAGCGAATACAGAAGACAGGCGCGAGAAAGCAAGGATCATGTATACATGACCGAGGCAGGAAACAGCTTCAGTGTGAATACTCTTCTTTATGTAAGGGCACTGGGCAGGACGGAGACCGTCGCTTATCTTATGATAAATACCTCGCTGGAGCCGCTTGATTCCACAGAGCAGCTTCTCCGCGAGCAGATGATGCAGCTGAGCATATTTATCCTTATACTTGGCTTTGGCATCTCTGTTTTCCTTTCAAGGCTGCTCAGCACGCCTATCACAAGGATAACCCGTTCGGCTGAAAAGCTGGCTCAGGGCGACTTCAATGTTGAATTCAACGGCAACGGCTATACAGAAACGGAAAAGCTTGCCGATACGCTCAATTATGCCTCATGCGAGATCACGAAGATAGATACCATGCGCCGCGATCTCATGGCCAATATTTCACACGATCTGCGAACGCCACTTACTATGGTAAAGGCCTATGCGGAGATGATACGCGACCTGTCAGGCGACAATCCCGAAAAACGCAACGAGCATCTTGAGATAATCATAGAGGAAAGCGACCGCCTTGCGGCTCTTGTAAATGATATAATGGATCTTACAAAGCTTGAAAGCGGAGCGTCAGCGCTCAATCTGGAGAACATACTCCTTTCAGAAAGGATCTCTCAGATAATGAACAGGTACGCCGTTATCTCCGAAAGAGACGGCTACAGCTTCTATGTCAGCGTTCCCGATGATATACGGATAAATGTTGATCCCATCAAGTTTGATCAGGTAATATACAATCTTGTAAACAATGCGGTCAATTATTCCGGGGATTCACGCGAAATATATGTGTGCGCTATAGTAAGCGGCGAAAATGTGGAAATATCCGTTACCGATACCGGTGACGGCATACCAGAGGATCAGCTCGGCGTTATATTCGACCGCTATTACAGGGCTGAAAAGCATAAGCGCGACAAGATAGGCACAGGCCTCGGACTGTCTATCGTAAAACAGATACTGATAATGCACGGCTTTGACTTCGGTGTACGCTCCGAGGAAAAGGTAGGAAGCACATTCTGGTTCAGAACAAAAATGTTGAGGTCATAACATAATGAGCGCGGTAGTCAAAACAAATGCCATGAGGATACTCGACAGCGCAGGCATAGAGTACAAGGTGCATGAGTATCCCCATGAGAAGAACGAAGCCGTTGACGGTCTGAGAGTGGCTCAGCTTCTTGATGAGGATCCGGTATATGTATACAAGACACTCGTTACAAGGGGCGCATCAGATCCGTCACGGAATTTCTATGTGTTCTGCATCCCCGTTGCTGAGGAGCTTGATCTTAAAGCGGCGGCACGGGCTGTGGGAGAAAAATCGGTGGAAATGCTCCATGTAAAGGAGCTTCTCGGGATAACCGGGTATATACGCGGCGGATGTTCGCCGGTCGGGATGAAAAAGCAGTTCCCCACCACCTTTCACGAGGATGTGATACTCCTCGACAGGATAATGGTCAGCGGCGGAAAGATCGGCACTCAGATCGAGACTGATCCCGAGGCGCTGATGTCTCTTATCGGCGCAAAATACGAAGACATAATTTTTGCAAAATAAGTCACATGATGATACATTACAGACAGGAGCTATTGATATGAACAAATACGGATTGCTTGGTTTTCCTCTCGGCCACACTATGTCCCCGCCAATACACAAGAGGCTTTTTGAGCTCGAGGGCAAGCCCGATACGGAATATGTTCTCATGGAGATATCCGAACGAGATCTTGACAGCAGAATAAACGAGGTTCTGGAGCTCGACAGCTTCAACATAACCATCCCTCACAAGGGCAATATCATAAAGTATCTTGACGAGCTGGATGATTCGGCAAAGAGATACAATTCCGTAAACTGCGTTGCCGGGAAGGACGGCAAACTTGTGGGCTACAATACCGACTGCGACGGCTTTCTTCGTTCCATTGAGATCGCGGGCGGAAGGCTTGACGGAAGAGTTCTGCAGTGCGGCTGCGGCGGTGTGGGCAGGATGATCGCCATTGAAGCGATACGCCACGGCGCTGAGCTTACCGTATCGGTTATGGAAGGCTTTGAGAATACCGTTGATCCCGTAAGGGAATATGCTGATGCAAACGGAATCAATGCACAGATAACCGTTGTTCATCCCGGTGAGATAGACTGCAGCAAGGGCTTTGATACAATGATAAACGCCACTCCTGTGGGAATGTTCCCCAAGACCGATGCAGCTCCCGTGAGCGATAAGGTAATAGATTCCGCGGGGTTCGTGTTCGATGTTATCTACAATCCCGAGGAGACAAAGCTTATGAAAAAAGCCAGGGCAAACGGTGCGACCGCTCTCGGCGGAATG
>CAMHMM010000190.1 GCA_946186215.1 uncultured Ruminococcus sp.
CAAGCACACCGAAGTCATCATATCCGAGTATTCCGGTCAGAAGATCATATACTCGTTTTTCCTCGCCGTTTCTTGGCGCAACCGATCCGATCGCTGACTTTTCAGGCTCGGGAAGCGCACGGCGGTCAATTTTTCCGCTTGTGTTCAGAGGCATTGCTTCCAGCCTCATCAATACATTGGGAACCATATACTGCGGAAGCTTTTCAGCCAGATGAGCCTTTAATGCCTTTTCGTCAATTTCGCTTTCTCCTGAATAATAAAGGACTAACAGCTTGTTTTTGACAAGAGCGATAGTTTGCTTAACGCCAGGATAACCGGCAGCAGCATTTTCGATCTCACCGAGTTCGATCCTGAATCCGCGGAGCTTGACCTGAAAGTCCATTCGGCCGATATATTCAAGATCTCCGTCATCGTTGTATCTTGCCAGGTCGCCGGTGCGATACATTTTTTCACCTTTAAGGAATCTGCAGTCAACAAATCTTTCCTTGTTCAGTTCATCCCTGTGGAAGTAACCGAGGCTCAGCTGAGGACCTGCAAGGCATATCTCGCCCACCATTCCTGCGGGAAGAAGATTTCCGTTGATATCACAGATAAACGACCATGTGTTCCTTACAGCCTTTCCGATCGGGATATCCTTGTCGGAATCCTGATCAACCAGAATATAAGAGGAGCAAACGGTAAATTCTGTCGGTCCGTATCCGTTGTAGATCTTAACATCTGTCTTTTTGACCTGATGGAATTTTTCTCCGCCGATCAGGATGAATTTCAGAGGAACATCAGGATGCATATTCAACAAAGCCATACCGACCTGCGTTGACATACAGAGGTTCGTTATCTTGTGATCCACAAAATACCGATAAGTCATATCCAGATCTTTTCTGACCTCTTCATTTATGATGTGGAGCTGCGCTCCGTTTGCAAGTGAAGGGAAGAGATCAAAAACGGACGCATCAAAGGAGAAGCTGGCGTATTCAGCGTGTACATTGTTCTCGTTCAGATCGTAATCATATTTGTTCCATGCCATGAAACAGCACAGGGAGCTGTGAGAGATAACGACTCCCTTTGGCATACCTGTCGAACCTGAGGTGTAGATCATATATGCCGGAAGCTCGGGCTTCGCAAGATTGATCGGTTCAACACTGTCGCTGCCTGCAAGTATTGATCCGACAAGCCCGCGTGTCATGGTAACCTTCGCTTCGCAGTTGCCTACGATATATTCAATACGATCCTCGGGGTATTCAGGATCGATCGGGACATAAGCCGCACCTGCTTTCTGTACACCGATAACGCAGGCAACAAATTCCTTGATCCTCTCCATTCGCAGAGCAACAAAATCCCCTGCATTTACGCCCTGTGCGATAAGGTAACGGGCGATCCTGTCAGATGCCTTGTCCAGTTCACGATAGGTATAGGAACTGTATGCGTCGATTACCGCAGTTTTATCCGCGTATTTTCCGACGCTGGAAAGGAACTGGTCAATAAAGGTCTTATCCTTATCATAATCCAGTGTGCCGCCATAGGACATTTCTATGATATCCTGCTGCTCTTTTGGAGTGAGCAAGGAAACATCCTTTAAGCAAACGGTTTTCAGGAACGAATCAAGAATTCTCTTGTATTTGTCAGCAAAATCTTTTATCCATTCTTCGCTGTAAAGATTGCCGTGATACTGAACATCAAAGACCAGTTTTTTCTCCGAAGGGAACAGCTGTACGCTCAGCTTTTCTCCGGTGGCATTGAACGGCATATCTACCCTTGAGGCATTTAATTCGCCCCAGTCAGGGAGTTCAAACAGATCGCCCTGATAAGTAAACAGGACATCGCTGGTATAGCCTGTGGAGCCGACCAGTTCTCTGAATGAGTATGTGTCGTTGACCATTGCTCCGAGCATACTGTCTTTTACTTTTCTTATATAATCAACAACTGTCAGCGAAGCATCATTACGGCACAGCACAGGTAAAGTGCGGACGAACATAGACACAGTGCTGCTTACGGCTGCGTCATGACGGCCGTTATATACGGTTGCAAAGGCTGCGTTTTTGTTCATCGTGAAGATCGACAGCAGGCAGCCGAACGCAGCAGTAGTGACTGCGTTTTCAGTAAGCTGATGATCGAGGCAGAATGTCCTGAGTGCTTCTGGATCGATATCCAGCGATGTTTTATATTCACGGAAGACGGTCTCACTGCCGTTCAAATCCCCCTGCGGAAGCGTGATCTCAGTTACATCGCCGAATTCCTTCAGATACCATTCCTTTGCACGGTCGTAGGCATCGCCCTGTCTCTCTTTGCTTTCACGAAGGGCTGCATGATAAGCGGTAAAGGTTTCGGGGCTTACTTCCTTACCGTGATACAGATCGCCTATCTCAGGAAGAAGGACCTTCATGGAATAACCATCAAACATGATATGATGGATATCCGCAAACAGATAGACAGCTTCTTCTGTTTTGTATATCTCAAACCGGAACAGTCTTTCCTTTTTGATATAGAACGGCTTTATCAGCCCGTCTTTGATCTGCTCAAATTCCTTCTCATTGATATATGAAAGTGAACAGCCCTCTGCATCTGCGAAATCCCCGCAGTATTTCATCTCAGGCAGACCCTTATCATTCACGATAATGGTCGCCAGCAAGCCCGGGTGATTATGGACAGCTCTGTTAACTGCTGCCTGCAGTTTCTTCTCATCGGTATCTTTACTGAGGCGAATAAGGAACGGGTTGTTATAGGCTATCTCGCCCTCCCTCTGCTCGCAGGACAAAAAGATACCAAGCTGCGCCTGATTTAACGGGAAGCTGCCCTCACGGATATTGATTTCTTCCGTTTCCTTTGCAGAATTTCTGACTGCCTCGGCGAGCTGTTCCACTGTGTGATTTTCATAGATCATCTTGGTGGTTAGATTTAGCTCAGGGCACGATTGCTCCAGAACCATTACGCGGATACTGTCTCCGCCCAGGGTAAAAAAGTCGTCCTTTATACCGATACGCGGAAGATTAAGGGATTTTTCAAAAGCGCTGCAAAGTGCTTTTTCTATCTCGTCCCTTGGTGCGATATATTCTGCAGAAGCGGCTATCTCGGGAGCCTTCAGCGCCTTTCTGTCCAGTTTACCGTTGGCGTTGAGCGGCATACTTTCAAGACGGACAAAGTGCGCGGGCATCATATATCCCGGCAGATTCTCGCCGATCACTTTTTTGATATCCTCTTCTTTGACTTCCGCGCCATTCTTCGCGGTATAATAAGCAGCAATATATGTCTGACCGGCTGCACCGATAAAGGATGTGACAGCCGCATCCGCAACATTCTCGGCCATTCTGATGGTATGCTCGATCTCTCCGGGCTCTACTCTCTGACCGTTTATCTTTATCATCCAGTCCTTACGGTTGACATATACCAGATCGTCGTTTTCATTTTTCCTGACGATGTCTCCGGTCTTGTACAGAATGTCAAAGCCGTCCCTGTCCTTAAAGGGGTTCGGAACGAAATGCTCCGCAGTCTGTTCCGGCAGGTTGAAATATCCGAGTGCGAGATGACCGGCAATACACAGCTCGCCTTCATCTGCTTCATTTTCGTCATCGTCAAGGATATATGCCGCTTCTTTTCCTGCGATCTTTCCGATGGGAGTGTTTTCATATTCCTTGTCAACAAGGAAATATGTTACAACGCCTCCGCTCTCGCTTGAACCGTAGAAGTTTATCAGGCTGACATCACTTCGCCATGTATTGGCCAGTCTTTCGCTTCCGGTAAAGATCTGTTTGAGGACACCGTTTTTGTTGTCAATGACTTTGATCATCTTAGGCGGGATGTATGAGTTTTGTATATTGTTTTCATTAATGAGGCGGGACATTTTCGCAGGATCCCTTAATGCGACATAAGGGATAATATATACCGGCATAGCGCCGATCATGCTGCCGAACAGAACTATAAGTCCGGCAATAAAGCTCAGCGGGACAGGAAGACCTACTGTTTCGCCTCTCCTTTTGAAATTCTCTCCACCGATCGCCAGATGCGCCCTGTATACTGCTTCCATTATACTCTGATGGGAATGCAGAACACCCTTCGGTCTTCCGGTCGAGCCGGAGGTATAGACCAGCAGGGAACAATCATTTTCCACTGGACAGCAAATGTCTTCGATGACGGGTTCATCACCGATATTTTCAAAGAAATCTTCCCTGATGCGTATTTTTGCATGGCAGTCATTTGCAATATATTCCAGACGGTCAGCAGGATATGTGCTGTCAAGAGCAGCAAATGCTGCGTTTACCATCCATACACCAAGCGCGGCAGCAACATAATTTCCGCTTCGCGGTACCTCAATGGTCACAAAATCGTCTTTTCCGATTTTTAAACGCGACAGTTTGTGGGCTGCCTTTCTGGAAAGCTCCATTAATTCCCTGTAGGAAACCCTTTCGTTCTCGCTGAACAATGCAAAATCGTCCGGAAACTGTTCTGCAACCTTCATTAATTTTTCCAAAAGCATACTCTGTACCTCCTGTGCAGGGATTATATGTGTACAATATATTATATTAATATTCATTATATATTAAATAGCATCATTTGTCAAGTGTAAATCAATTATATTATAGTAGAAAAACCACCT
>CAMHMM010000191.1 GCA_946186215.1 uncultured Ruminococcus sp.
GTGTGATATTGTTTTATCATGATGTGAAGATCGCTGCGGTGGTCTCTCTCACTCTGATATGCACAGTCGTGCTTTCAAAGCTTCTCGGCTGTATGCTTCCCATGCTTGCCAAGCGTTTGAAGATAGATCCCGCAATTATGTCGGCACCGCTGCTTTCAACACTTGTTGACAGCTGCTCCACGCTGGTCTATTTCTCCATCGCGCTGAAGATACTTGATTTCGGCGGATAAGGGGGCGGCAGTGTGACAGATAAAAATTTTGCAATAGATCTGGTGGAAAAAAGGGCGTTTGTTCAGCTCAAAAATGAGTTTTCGCAGATGATGCCCGCAGATGCCGCACAGCTTATCGGGGAAATGTTCGAGGAAAGCGAATCCTTTGGTGAAAAGGAGCTTACCCTTACATTCAGGATCCTTCCCAAGGATATGGCAGCAGAGGTATTTTCCTATATGGATACCAAGCTGCAGGCAATACTTATAAATGCATTTTCCGACAGCGAGCTTAAAGCAGTCCTTGACGAGCTTTTTCTTGATGATACGGTCGATATAATCGAAGAGATGCCCGCAAATGTAGTAACAAAAATACTCAAGGCATCTGATCCCCAGGTGAGAAAGCAGATAAACGAGCTGCTAAATTACCCGGAGGACAGCGCAGGCTCCATCATGACAACGGAGTATGTGTATCTCAGAAAGGATTACACCGTCCTTGAAGCGATGGACAGGATACGGTCTGTCGGTATCGTCAAGGAAACGGTATACACCTGCTATGTTACGGACAGAAAGCAGCTTATCGGAGAGATCTCGCTGCTCGATCTTGTGGTTGCAGATGAGGATGAGCTTATTGAAAATGTAATGGATGCAAGCATTCTCAGCGTAAATGTAAAGGATGACCGAGAAGCGGTAGCAAAGCTGTTTTCAAAGCATGACCTTGCGGCAGTGCCGGTCGTTGATGATGAAAACAGGATGGTGGGCATCATCACATTCGATGATATCATCGATGTAATCCGTGAAGAAAATGCAGAAGATATCACGATGATGAATGCCGTTGTTCCGACGGATGATTCATATTTTGAAACAAGCGTGTTCAAGCACGCATCCAACAGGATAGTATGGCTCCTGATACTCATGCTTTCTGCGACTATCACGGGCTTTATCACAAATCAGTTTGAAGCGCAGATATCCGCAATACCTTTGCTTGTGGCATTTATGCCCATGCTTACCGATACGGGAGGCAACTGCGGTTCGCAGACATCATCCCTTATCATACAGGGAATGGCATCTGACGAGATCAGGCTGAAGGATTTTTTCAGGGTACTGTTCAAGGAATTCCGGGTTTCGCTTATTTGTGCTGCTATCCTCGCCGCAGTAAATTTCGGCAGGATCGTGCTTATGTACAAGGATGTAACGATTGCCGCTGTGGTATCGCTTACGCTTATCTGTACAGTGGTCATGTCAAAGCTGCTCGGATGTATACTGCCGATGCTTGCAAAGCGGCTGAATATCGATCCTGCGATCATGTCCGCGCCGCTTCTTTCCACAGTTGTGGACAGCGTTTCTACGCTTGTATATTTCAGTATAGCTATGTCTATGCTGAAGTTTTGAGGATATTCTGAATAATGCATTTTCTGCTTTATGCAGGAAAGATGTAGACAAAACAGAAGGCATTATTCGATGCTTTCTTAATAAGGAATGTCATAAAATTATTTGCGACATTTCCGGTAAAAGGATTTTTAAGCAGCAGTCCGGCTTCCGGGCTGCTGCTAAAAGGGTGAAATGAAATGCGTAAAACAAAAATAATCTGTACAATGGGACCTGCGACTGATGATGACAGGGTACTGCGCCAGATGATGCTGGACGGTATGAATGTTGCAAGGTTCAATTTCTCCCATGGTACATATGAGGAGCATAAAAAGAGGTTCGATCAGGTAGTGAGGATAAGAAAAGAGCTCGGACTGCCTGTTGCAACTCTGCTTGATACGAAAGGCCCCGAGGTAAGACTGGGAATATTCCCCGGAGGCCCCTGCGAGCTGGCGGACGGCGACACCTTTATCCTCACCACAGAGGATGTGCCCTGCACAAAGGAGCGGGCTTCCATATCATTCAAGGGGCTCCCCGAGGATGTTTCGCAGGGCGTTTCCATACTGATAAATGACGGCGCTATCGAGCTCGTTGTTGATTCCGTTTCCGGCAATGATATATACACCACAGTTATCCACGGTGGAACGCTCAGCGACAGAAAGGGTATAAATGTTCCCAATGTAGAGCTTTCCATGCCGTATCTTTCCGAAAAGGATATGAATGATCTTGAATTCGGTTCAAAGATAGGATATGATTTCATTGCGGCATCCTTTGTCCGCAGCGGAGCTGATGTGGCATATCTCAAAAAATTCATCAAATCTCTCGGATGGTCATCTCCCCGCATAATTGCGAAGATAGAAAACGGTGAGGGTGTCAGGAATATCGACGAGATACTTGCGGAAGCCGACGGCATTATGGTCGCAAGAGGCGATATGGGTGTTGAGATACCCTTTGAGCAGATACCCGCTATCCAGAAAAACCTTATCAGAAAAGGATATAATGCGGGCAAGCAGGTCATCACAGCCACACAGATGCTCGAATCCATGATCACAAATATCCGTCCCACCCGTGCAGAGATCACGGATGTGGCAAATGCTATATATGACGGCACATCCGCTATAATGCTCTCAGGAGAAACAGCTGCTGGAAAGCACCCTGTTGAAGCAGTGCGCACCATGGCTCTTATTGCGGAGACCACCGAAAGAGATATAAACTATATCCATCGTTTCAGGAACAGACTTGACGACGGAGACAAGAATATAACAAACGCTATCTCTCATGCAGCCTGCACTACCGCACACGATCTCGGTGCAAAGGCTATAATCACAGTCACAAAGTCAGGCTCCACAGCAAAGATGCTTTCCAAGTTCCGTCCTTCCTGCCGTATCATCGGTGTAACTCCCAATGAAACCGTGCAGAGACAGATGAATCTTTCCTGGGGCGTTGAGCCTCTTATCATGGAAACAAAAGAGACCACAGATGAACTCCTTGAAGGTGCTATCGAGGCTGCTGTAAAGGCAGGACTTCTCCAGAAGGGGGATATCACCGTTATAACAGCGGGGATACCTCTCGGTGTGGCGGGAACTACCAATATGCTCAAGGTAGTAGAGGTAGGCAAGCTGTAAGATAACACAGAACATATCCATTCTGAACACAGGCGGTGAGATCATGCCCGTATTATATATCGTAGTGCCCTGTTACAATGAAGAGGCTGTCCTTTCGGAAACAGCAAAGCGGCTCGGAGAAAAGGCCGCTCAGCTGGTTAAAGACGAAAAGGTCAGCAAGTGCAGGATAATGTTTGTAAATGACGGTTCAAAGGACAAGACATGGGAGATGATCGAACGCTTTCATGCTGAGGATCCCGAAACATTCACGGGACTTTCCCTTTCAAGGAACCGCGGACATCAGAATGCACTGCTTTCAGGGCTTATGGAAGCGAAAAATCATGCTGATATAATAGTTTCCATGGATGCGGATCTTCAGGACGATATCAATGCAGTCGATGCGATGGTGGATAAATACAACAACGAGGGCTGTGAGGTCGTATATGGTGTGCGCAATCAGCGCAAAACAGATACATTCTTCAAGAGAAGCACCGCAAGGATGTTCTATATGGGCGCGAATGTGGTCTATGACCATGCAGATTACCGTCTGCTCAGCCGCAGGGCGACAGAGGCTCTGGGGGAATTTGAAGAGGTGAATCTTTTCCTTCGCGGGATAGTGCCTCTTATAGGCTTCAAATCCGACAAGGTGTATTATGACCGCGGCGAGAGATTTGCGGGAGAGAGCAAATATCCCCTGAAAAAAATGATCGCCTTTGCCATAGACGGTATCACCTCTTTCAGTGTTAAGCCGCTTAAAATGATAACAGGCGCGGGCTTTTTCATGGCTGTTGTGGCGCTGGGCTTTCTGATTAAGGCCTTTGTGGATCACTACACAGGTCATGCAGATGCGGGCTGGCCCAGTATCATGTGCTCCATATGGTTCATAGGCGGAGTACAGACCGTATGTATCGGCGTTATCGGCGAATATATAGGAAAGATATACGGCGAGACCAAGCACAGGCCGAGATATATCGTTGAAAAATATCTTGGATGAAAATTTCCTATTTTGTGCAAATCTACTCTTTTAATGGCAGTTTTTTTGTGATATAATGTTAAAGTAATGCGGCAGTGAAGATCTGCCGCTATATTATACTGTGTTTTTAAACAGCTGATAAGGCAAATATGTTCAGCCAATAAATTGTACTGTGCAGGAGTGTAATATAATGGATTTCCTGAAAAGAGCGTGGGCTCAGATCGACCTTGACAGTCTCGGCGAAAATCTGGATGTTCTGAAGGAATGTGCAAGGGGAACACAGATCTGTGCTGTCGTAAAGGCCAACGCCTACGGACATGATGACCGCAGTATCGCTCCATACCTTGAAGAAAAGGGAGTGGGGTTCTTTGCTGTTTCAAATATCAAGGAAGCAATTACACTCAGAGAATGCGGAGTAAAGGGTGATATAC